>CAIUMO010000022.1 GCA_903900345.1 uncultured bacterium
AAATGACAAAAGCAGTCGTTAAGATCGGTGGCAAACAATTTATTGTCGCCGAAAAAGAGACCCTACTGGTGGACCTCCTCCAGGAAGGCACAAAAGAGCTCACGCTTGATGCACTGTTGGTTATCGATGGCGATAAAACGCTGGTCGGCAAGCCAACCGTTAAGGGTGTTAAAGTAACCGCTAAGGTTGTCGAAGACCTCGTTAAAGGTGACAAAGTTCGCGTTATTCGCTACAAAGCCAAAAAACGCGTCCACAAAGAAAATGGCCACCGCCAAAAATACAGCAAGATTGAAATTACTTCAATCAAATAGCTAACCAAAATCCCCGCAAAATCTGCGGGGATTTTTTATGCGCTCATGCTATAATTAGTGAAAAGAGAGAGGGAATATCAACACGTGGCAAAAGTTATATCAGTAACGAACCAAAAAGGTGGGGTAGGCAAGACGACGACCGCTGTTAATTTGGCTTATTATTTAGCTAAATTTGGTAAAAAGACATTATTGATCGACTTTGACCCTCAGGGTAACGCTACCAGTGGACTTGGTATTGATAAACAAGATTTGCAGTTGACGATGGCGGATGTTGCCATGGAAACGGCGACACTTGATCAGGTGGTGATTCCGACGGCTTACAATAACTTTTTTTTGGCACCAACAACACCTGTTTTGGCTAATACTGAGGTTCAGTTAGCTCAGGCTGATCGACGATTCTCGCGTCTAAAAAATGCCATAGAAGCCAGTAAAGTTGATTATGATGTGATTGTTATTGACAGCCCACCAAGCCTGAGTTTGTTGACCGTCAATGGTTTAGTGGCGACTAATTATGTATTGTTGCCGGTCCAGGCTGAATTTTATGCCCTAGAGGGCCTTGGTCAGCTGCTAGAGACGATGAAACTTGTTCGTAAGGGTATGAATCCAACGCTTGAATTGTTGGGTGTTTTGCCGACGATGATGGATTCACGGACAACACTAAGTGGTCAGGTTCACGAAGAAATCAAAAAGCATTTTCCTGGCAAGGTTTTTAACGCCGTTATTCCACGTAATATCCGTTTGGCTGAAGCGCCAAGTCACGGTTTGCCGATTGGAGCTTACGATAGGTTTTCAAAAGGCGCTCGTGCCTATAAAGCGTTTACTAAGGAGGTGATTAGTCGTGTCAGCATCGGATAAAAAAAGTCTTAAACATGGTTTGGGTCGTAGTTTTGAATCGTTAATCCCAACCGATCTTTTGGATGAATCTTTTGATCCGACAGCTCAGCAAGATCAGCAAGTTAGTGAACTGCGTCAGATAAAACTGAGTCAAATCGTAGTTGATCCCGATCAGCCTCGTAAAAAGTTCGATGAGGCTGACATTGAAGAATTGGCAACGTCAATCAGCGAACATGGTGTCGTTCAACCTATTATTGTCACGCCATATAATGGTGGCTATCAGGTTGTGGCCGGTGAAAGGCGATTTAGGGCTTCAAAAGTTGCTGGACTTGATAAGATTCCAGCCCTAGTTCGAACTTTAACTGATCAGCACAAACTCGAAATTTCGTTAATTGAGAACCTACAACGCAAAGATTTGAACGTTATGGAAACAGCTACGGCTTATCTGAAACTACGCGATCAGTTTAATTTAACACTTGAGCAAATCGGTAAAAGAGTCGGCGGCAAATCAGTTAGTGCCGTCAGCAACAAACTACGATTGCTTAAATTATCAAATTATATGAAACAAGTTTTAATTGATGGCGAGCTGACCGAGGGCCAAGTCAGGCCATTGATCGGTTTAGATAACGCGATCATTAACAAAGTTGTGCCTCAAATGATTCGCGAGGATTGGAATTCACGCAAGATCGAGCAATTCGTAGTTAACCTCAAAAAAAATCGTTTGAACGCCGAAATGTCCAAGGCTCGTCAAATTCGTGAGCAACCTTATAAAAAGCAGTTGAAACACCTGCAAGAACACTATCAAACCGATGTTAGTATCCACACTAACTTCAAAGGCGCTGGTCATATTACAATTAAATTCAAAAACGACGCCGAATTTGAACGACTACAAAATCTGTTAGGCTAGAAACTTGTTCTGTTAGAAAGTTCGTATTTTGTCGAACGGAAAAACTCGGATACCGACTGGACCAACTACGTCATAAAGTGGGATTGTGCCGAGTCCGTTACGTGAATCGTATGAATATGAGGCCTGTCGATGGTCGCCTGATACGAATAGTTCGTTGTCAGGAACGGTGCTGTCGACTGAGCCGCTGGTTGGGCTGCCTGGTTCGCCATGATTGGCGTCGTCAGGGTCAAAACCATTCGGATGCTGTTTGTTGTAGACGGCATAGTGTCCGTCTTTGAGTGTGACCCGTTCACCGGCGAAAGCGATAACTCGTTTGACTATATATTCATCGCTGATGCCAGCGGTATATTTGGGATTTTTGAAGACAATTATTTGGCCGCGTTCTGGTACGTAGGTTTTGTTTTGCAATTGGGCCCAAGTAACAGGTAGGCGATTGACGATTAAACGGTCATCGGTGTATAAGGTTTTTTCCATGCTTGGACCGACAACGCTGAAGCTACGAAAGATGAAAGTATTGATGAAAATTGTGCCGATTATAACGCAAGAAATAAAGATTATGATGCCAAATATATCTTTGGCGAGCGGGTGACGTTGAAAAAAGGTTAGCTCCATTGAACTTAACTATACACTTTTTCTGGGTTTAAAAATAGCCACAAGTTCGTTATAGTAGATACAAGCATTTATGAAAAAACATCATTCATCAGTTGATGGGTTTATACCCAGACGATCCGGCAATCGACTAGGGGAATTACACACTAGTGATAATAACGAGGCTTTTGTTGGCGCGGTTGATAATAAACAACTTCACAACACAGGTGACAACAAAGAGATGCGATCTTTAGGTCAGGCGCAGGCTGGTTATGCTCTGGGCCGATCTGATATCGACGAATCGCTTAAGGGAATTGATGATATTGACGAGCCAGTACAGAAACTTAGCCGTCGACAGCGTCGCCGTCTTGAAAAAAAATCGGTTGAAAAGCCTAAAAGTCTAGCCCGTCGAATAATTAAATGGTTCTTTGTATTATTATTACTAGCTGGTCTGTCGGCCGGCGGTTATATGGCGTATAAATTTGTTAACGCTGGCAACAATGTCTTTCAGGGCAATATATTAGACATTTTCAAGAATCAGCCACTTAGACAAGATAGCAATGGTCGCAGTAACTTCTTGATACTAGGTACATCCGAGGATGATCCTGGTCACCAGGGTGCGAACTTAACTGATTCAATTTTGGTGTTGAGTGTTGATCAAAACAATAAAAACGCCTACATGTTTAGCGTGCCGCGCGATATGGAAGTGCAATATGGCATGGCGTGTGTATCTGGATATGCTGGCAAGATTAATGATTACTTTAGTTGCACCAATGACGGTACTACTAGCCAAGATGAACAAGATCGCCTGGCTAAATCTCAAAAATTTATTGGTGATATATTTGGCCTTGATATTCAGTATGGTATTCACGTCAATTACACTGTTATGCGTGATGTGGTTAACGCGATTGGCGGCAGTATATCGGTCACGATCGAAAGCCGTAACCCGAACGGTCAGATGGACAGTAATTTTGACTGGAAGTGTGGTGCAACCTATTCTAAGCGCTTAAAGAATTGTCCTCCAAACGGTCATTTTATTGATTATCCAAATGGTCCAGTGACACTTGATGCTGAACATGCTTTGTATTTGGCTCAGGCGAGGGGTGATAGTGCACCGACATATGGCTTTGAGCAATCAAACTTTGATCGAGAAAAAAATCAACAAAAAATCTTGATTGCTATTCGCAACAAGGCTATGAGCGTTGGAACGTTGACTAATCTAGCCGCAGTTTCGAATTTAGTCGATGCTTTGGGTAGTAACCTGCGGACTAACATAAAGACAGATGAGATACGTACACTTATGCAGGTCGCTAGCGAAATTAAAACAGCTGATATTCACACCCTAAGCTTTATTGATGGTGACAGTCCTTTGATGAGTGGTGACGGTAATCCATCAGCTGGTCAATATAAATTTACCGACCTTCAAGCCTTTGTTAGTAAAAGTTTGTCGAGCAACCCACTTGTCCAAGAAGCAGCTCCGATTGTTGTCCTGAACGGCACTGATCAGGTTGGACTTGGTCAGACCGAGGCCGATAAACTGACGACGCAAGGCTTCAACGTGATTCTTGTCAGCAATGCACCTGAAACTACTTATACCAAGACCGAAGTTTATCAAATTGGCACTGGCGATAGCGCAACTGCGGCTAAACTCGCGAGTTTGTATAATACGACCGTACTAACTACGGCGCCTCCGATTGCAGTCAGCGGTGATGTCAGATTTGTTGTAATTGTTGGAGCTGTCAGTAACTAGACTACGTACTGAACGTGGTATACTGAATAACAGATATGGAGTTTCTAAAAAATGTCAAACGTCGGCGTTCGTTTATCAACGAAGCTATCTACATCGTCTTGAATATTGGCCTGGCGGTTTCGTTATTAGTGATTGTCAGGGTGACTAGCTCGATTTGGCCAGCATTTATATTGGTTGCTTTGAGTAAATGGCGCGTCTTTGCTGTTCGTCCACAATTTTGGTTTGCTAACGTCCAAGCCAATTTGGTTAGCGCTATAGTCAGTGTCAGTTATGTCGTATTTTTGTTTGCAGCTAATATTCCTGGCGCTAGCTATGGTCAAGTATTGTTATTGCAATCTATATTAGCAATCTTGGATATCTGCTGGTTGTTATTATTGAAACCAAAGTCAAAAAGAAAATATGTTGTGTCTCAGGCAGCAGTGGCATTATTTATGGGTATTACGTCGATATATTTTGTGTCATTTGAATGGATTGCGACGCCAGTTGTGCTGTTAGTCTGGCTGGTCGGCTATGCAACGGCGCGTCATGTCCTGAGCAGTTACGATAACGAAGACCATACGGTCCTGTTGAGCCTAGGCTGGGGGCTAACGCTGGCTGAAGTTGGCTGGTTGGCTTATCATTGGACAATTGCTTATAAATTGCCGATTATCGCTGGAGTTTTGTTGCCACAGGTAACGATTATTATCATGTGTTTGGCGTTTGTAGTTTATCGAATTTATGATTCTTATTATCATCACCAAAAAATTCGTATGAGTGACATTGTATTGCCTTTGTTGTTCGCAATTGGCATTATAGGCGTGCTTATTATAGCTTTTAACAGCGGTACGGCTACTGGCGCCGGATCATCATTCGTGTTGTTTGAAGGCAACAATATAGCCTAATTTTTGTTTAAATTCTAGCGTATTTTTTTGGGCGAAATCTGTCAATGAAGCATGTTGAGTTGGGTCGGCTTCGATAATTAGGTAACCATTTGGCGTTAATAATTTACTTGCTTGGATAATTAGCTCTTCGATAATTGCCTGGCCGTTTTTATTGGCGAATAAAGCCAATTTGGGTTCGTAGTCTGTTTCGGGCGAGCGCTGCCAAGTCTGATCGACATATGGTAAGTTGGCAATGATTATATCTGTTTTTGTTTGGAGGCTGTTTAACAGGTCACTTTTAACGATTTTGACTGTGGCCGACAGATCCTGGGCATTTTGTTGGGCAACTGCCAGAGCTTCGTCGCTGATATCTGATAATGTGACATCAAGATTAGGAAACTCTAATTTAGCTGTAATACCAAGGCAGCCGCTGCCAGTACCAACGTCGATTAGTTGGTGGTCGGTAGTCGGTAGAATCTCTTTTAAGATAGTAATTATATCTTCGGATTCAGGGCGGGGGATTAGAACATCCGAATTGACGAAGAAGTCTCGTCCATAAAATTCTTTGTAGCCAGTTATATAGGCAATTGGAATACGATTTAGACGTTGGTTAAGCCCGACGTTAGCCAGCTCAAGTTGCGGCGTATCAATAATTTGTTCGGGGTGAGCATGCAGATAAGTGCGGTCTTGGACTAAGGCATTTGCCAATATTATCTCGGCATCTAAATTAGAGCTGGCTATGTCGACTTTCGATAATTGTCGGACGGCGTCAGCCAGCCAATCTTTAATTGCTGGCATTGGCAGCTGTAAGTTCACGTTCATAATTTTGTAATTGTTCAATTATGTCGTCGATATCACCATTCATGGCGCCAGGTATATTACTGCGTGAATAGCCGATGCGATGGTCGGTAATGCGGTCTTGAGGGAAGTTGTAGGTGCGGATTTTTTCACTGCGATCGCCAGAGCCGATTAAACTGCGGCGTTCAGCCATTTGTTTAGCTTGTTCGGCCTCGACTTTTTGTTGTAGCAGACGACTACGAAGAACGCCCATAGCTTTCATTTTATTTTTTGTTTGCGATTTTTCATCTTGGTTAATAACAACCATACCGGTTGGAATGTGGGTAATACGAACGGCGCTGTCGGTTGTGTTGACCGACTGACCACCGTGACCACCTGATCGATAAATATCGATTCTTAGGTCATTTGGGTCGATTTGGATGTCAGTTTCTTCGGCTTCTGGTAAAACTGCAACAGTAACGGTGCTAGTGTGAATGCGGCCTTGTGATTCGGTCACAGGAACGCGTTGTACGCGATGAACACCGGATTCAAATTTAAGTTTAGAGTACGGAGCATCACCTTTGACACCGAAAATAACTTCCTTGTAGCCGCCAGCATCGTTGGCGCTGTCGCTAATTAATTCAGTTCTTAATGAGTGGGTTTCGCAATAACGTAAATACATGCGATAAAGTTCGGCTGCAAATAAACTAGCTTCGTCGCCACCAGCGCCAGCTCGGATTTCAACGATAATATTCTTTTCGTCGTTTGGATCTTTGGGTGCTAGCATTGTAAAGATATCTTCTTCGATTTTTTGCAGACGGTTAGTAATATCGTCAATTTCTTGCTTGGCCATTTCGGCTAGTTCATCATTGCCACTGGCTAATTCGGTCGCTTCGACCAGCTGGCTTTCGAGTGTTTGACGTAGACTAGCTTTTTCGATAATACGGTCTAATTCGGTTAGTCGTTTATTCTTTGAGGTATAGTCTGGGTCTGAATAGGCGGTCGGTGATGACAAAAATGAAGATAACTCGTTTTTCTCGAGCAGTAATTCATCTATGTTGATTGATATTTTAGCCATAAAATTCCTTTTAATCTCATTGTAACAAAAAAAGGGTCATCGCGGACGATAACCCTTTTTTACATAGGACGCTATTTAGCAGTTTTAGTTGCTTTGCGAACGCTAGCTTTTTTAGCTTTGCTAGCAAGAGCGGCTTTGCGAGCTTCAGCAGCTGCAAATTTAGCCTTGTAACGATCGACGCGACCTTCGGTGTCGATAATCTTTTCTTCACCTGTAAAGAATGGGTGAGAAGCTGATGAGATGTGGACTTTAACGAGTGGATACTCGTTGCCATCTTCCCATTTAATGGTTTCAGTGGTCTGCGCAGTAGACTGTGTCAAAAACGCAAACCCAGCCACCTCGTCGCTAAATACGACAGGGCGATATTCGGTTGGGTGTAGGTTAGTTTTCATATTGGACTATTGTATCTGTTTTAGACGGATTTGTCAAAGGTTAATCAGCAGTCTGTTCAACACTTGTAATTTAACCTCTAAAGGGTTACAATAACTAGGTAATTTATTTTAATGAAACAACCTACGCGGTTAACTCCTGGTACAAATCGGGCGTGTAGGTGAAGAAAAAGGAGTTCAAAATTATGGCAGTAGCCGTAGATATTAAAGACTTATTTGAATCTGGGGTTCATTTTGGTCACAAAACAAGTCACTGGCACCCTAAAATGGCGCCATATATTCATAGCAAACGCCAAGATAGTCACATCATTGACTTGGTCAAAACAGTCGAAGGCCTAGAACTGGCATTGCCATTCTTGACTAAATTAGCTGCTAATGGCAAACAAATCTTGTTTGTTGGTACTAAAAAGCACACCAAGGATATTATCCGCGAAACTGCCATTGCAATTGGCCAACCATACATGACCGAACGATGGCTCGGTGGTACTTTGACTAACGTTTCAACCGTTAATCAACAGATCAAAAAGCTAAAAGACCTTGAAAAACGTATGGTTTCGGGTGATCTTGAAAAACGTTATTCAAAGCTTGAAGTTCAACGCTTCCAAGAAGAGATTGATGATCTAAATAGCAAATATGGTGGTATCAAAGACCTAAAAGGCAAGCCAGGCGCAGTCTTTATCGTCGATGTTATTGGCGATATGAACGCTATCAAAGAAGCAACCGTTTTGGGTATTCCAGTGGTTGCAGTTGTTGACACCAACGCTGATCCATCACTTGTAAATTATGTCATTCCTGGTAACGATGATGCCATCAAAGGCGTTCAATTATTGCTAGACTATGCACGCCAAGCTGTAGCTGAGGGCTTAGGTGCTAACAAAACAATCGAAACAACTGACACAAAGGAGAAATAACAACTATGGCCGTATCAATTGATGATATCAAGAAATTAAAAGAATTATCTGGTATTGGTTTGACTGATGCCAAGGTTGCTCTAGTTGAAGCTAATGGTGATTTTGACAAAGCTCTGGAAGCACTTCGTAAAAAAGGTGTTACCAAAGCCGAGAAAAAAGGCGATCGTGAAGCTCGCGAAGGATTAATCGACAGCTATGTTCACGGTGGTCGCATTGGCGTTTTAGTTGAGGTTAACTGTGAAACTGATTTCGTTGCCAGGACAGATGGTTTTAGATCATTTGTTCATGAAATTGCTTTGCAGGTTGCTTCGATGTCACCAATCTATGTTAGCGAAGCTGATATCCCAGCTAGCGAAATAGAGCGAGTTCGCAATGAAGCCAAAGAGCGCATCGTTACTGAAGGCAAAAAACCAGCTGATATGATTGATAAAATCGTTGATGGCCAGGTTAAAAAGCATTTCAGTGAAAAGGTTTTGCTTAATCAAGAATATATCAAAAACGACAAACAAACTGTAGCTGATTTCGTCAAAGAAAATATAGCTAAAACAGGCGAGAATCTAATCATCCGCCAGTTTAAACGGATTGAATTAGGCGTTAGCGAATAAAATCGATCAGATTACAACAATGGCCACGTAGAAATTACGTGGCCATTTTGTTACAATAAATACATTATGTTTGATACAAAACCTTACGAAAACAGATTTGACGGTGCCATTGCTCATTTTATTGAAGAACTAAAGAAAGTCAGGACTGGTCGGGCCCATCCTGGTCAATTAGATGGAATTAAAGTCGAGGTTTACGGGACTTTGATGCCACTCAATCAGGTCGCCAATATCACAGCACCCGAGGCGCAACTATTGCAAATAACACCTTTTGATCCAGGTAATATCACGGCTATTAGCGCCGCTATTCGTAATGATCAAAGTCTGGGCTTTAACCCTAGTGATGATGGTCGTGTCGTGCGCGTGCCGGTACCAGCACTAACCGAGGACCGTCGTAAATTATTAGTCAAACAGACCAGTGAAAAGGTTGAAGAGGCAAAAATTGCGCTGCGTAACGTCCGCCAAGATGCCTTGAAAGAGGCCAAGCGCAAAAAAGAGGCCAAAGAGCTATCCGAAGACGACGTCAAGCGTGTCGAAAAGACAATTGATGGCATGATGGTGACGATGAATGCCAAAGTTGATGAAACTTTCAAGGCTAAAGAGAAAGAGATATTAACAATTTAATGGCTGATATAACCATACCTCGACACATCGGCTTTATAGTTGACGGTAATCGCCGTTGGGCTAAAAAGCATGGCTTGCCGACTTATGAGGGTCATTTGGCAGGTTATAATACGCTGCAAGACGTAATTACGGCTACTTTTGAGGCTGGCGTTGAGTTTATTTCTACCTATATCTTTAGCACCGAAAACTGGAAACGCAGTCAGGATGAGGTTAGCAAGATTATGGGGTTGATGCTGAAGTCGTTGACAGCTGATTTGCCGATTTTTGAAAAAAATAATATTAAATTAATTATTTTAGGTTCAAGAGACGGTATTAGTGAGCGACTTTTGAAGGCGATTGATCATGCGGAAACTTTTACAGCTGACAATACAGCTGGTACTTTGGTGATTTGTTTTAATTACGGCGGACAGCTTGAAATTGTTGATGCGGTCAAAAAGATCATAAAATCAGGCATATCGGCTGATCATGTTACGCCTGATTTGATCGAGCGTAACCTGTATTCACCAGAAATTCCACCTATCGACATCATTGTGCGCACCAGTGGCGAGCAGCGCTTGTCGAATTTTATGTTGTGGCGAGCAGCTTATAGCGAGATTATGTTTATCGAGAAGTTATGGCCTGATATGACAAAGGCCGACGTTACAGATATTATGTCAGAGTTTAACCGACGTTCTAGGCGATTTGGAGGCTAAAATGGGATTAATTTTAGGTATCATTGTTGGGCTATTAATACTAATATTTTTGGTTGTTATGCACGAACTTGGCCATGCAATTGTTGCAACCAAAAGCGGTGTTGTGGTTAAAGAATTTGGTGTCGGTATGCCGCCACGGGCTTGGAAGAAAAAGTTAAAAAATGGCGTACTTTTCAGCTTGAATTGGCTACCACTGGGCGGTTTTGTGCAATTAAAAGGCGAGTATGACTCAGCTGATAAACCAGGTGATTATGGCGCAGCGACTTTTTGGCAAAAAACACGGATATTATTCGCTGGTGTGGTCGCCAACTGGATTGTTGCGGCGGTATTACTGTCAATTTTAGCTTTAACTGGATTGCCAAAAGTTTTGCCAGATCAATTTACGGTGGCAGGTGATACGACAATTGTTAATCAGCCGATTATGATTGCTGGACTAACCAAAAACCACGCTGCCGAGAAAGCCGGACTTAAAACAGGCGATACTATTGTCAGATTTGCTGGTCAGGAAGTTTTAACCGCTGATCGGATGATTGAATTGTCACGACAAAACAAAGGTAAAACCGTAGACGTTATTTATAATCGAGCTGGTGTGAGCCATAGCGTAAAAGTCACGATTGGCAGCAGTGCGGACGGTGGCTATTTTGGAGCTAGTTTGGGACAGCGAGACTTAATCAAATCGACCTGGTCTGCACCGATTGTTGGTGTTGGTACGACGGTGCAACTTAGCTGGTTAACGTTGCAAGGGATAGGTAATATGGTTGGTAATTTGGTTAACGGTTTGGCGTCGCAACTTAGTTTTAACGCTAGTATTCGCGAAAAGGCGTCAGCTGAATTAAAATCTGTTAGTGATGGTGTGGCTGGTCCGATTGGCATTTTAGGCACGATATTTCCAGCTGCTCAACAGGCTGGACTGACTCAACTGGTCTTTTTGACGGCGATTATTTCACTGTCGCTAGCGGTTATGAATATTTTGCCGATTCCAGCGCTGGATGGTGGTAGGTGGTTTACGCTTGTGGCCTTTAAATTATTCAAGAAAAAACTCACCAAAGAGCGTGAAGAAAAGATTCAAACAATCGGCTTTTCATTATTAATGGGGCTAACATTGTTAGTGACTATCGCCGATGTTGCGAAACTATTTTAAATTGCCAAAATTAGCGATGGCTTTAATCTTGCCAGTTTGGGTATTTGTCAGCTTTTTTGTGGCTCAGGCGATAACCGTAGGTGTTTTTTGGCTGTTAGCTAGGTTAGGTGGTTTGACGTTATCTGCGATTAATCCAGCAATTTTAAATACTACAGTGGCCGCTATTCTTTATATTGTTACTTTGTTGTTAGCAATTGGATTACCTTGGTTAGTGAAGAAAGTCCGGACGAGTCGAGAGGATATAGGTTTGACCAGATTGCCATCGTGGACTGATATACTGATGGCGCCAGCTGGACTGATTATTTATCTGATTTTGTCGTCAGTTTTAATTTATGTAGCAACCCAACTTTTTCCTGGTTTCAATGTCAACCAAGTTCAAGACACTGGTTTTGGCAATCTGCATCAAAGCTACGAAATGTTATTGGCTTTTATAACTTTGGTAGTTGTCGCGCCAGTGGCTGAAGAAATATTATTTCGTGGTTATCTGTATGGCAAGCTAAAAAAACACATCCCAATTTGGGCTGCGATCTTGATAACCAGCCTATTATTTGGCTTTATTCACGGCGCCTGGAATTTAGCAGTTGATACCTTTGCCCTAAGCGTTATGCTATGTTTACTGCGCGAGTCAACTGGTAGCATTTGGTCGTCAATTTTGCTGCACATGATGAAAAATGGCATTGCATTTTATTTTCTGTTCATTGTCCATCTGAACTAGTAGCTTTGAGCGAATATCCACTGTGTTGACGACGGTTCGCCAGTGATGAAATCTGTACCAACTTTTTCTTGGTGATCAACAATCATGCAACGACTAGATGCAGTCGTTTCTTTTTTAATTTTTTCTTCAATCTCGGAATTATCATTCCAAAAGACTTTAACAAAGCCTTTATGTTCGGCGATAATAGATTTAAATTGTTCGTAATCTTTGGCTTCACGGGTATTGTCGACTAGGTTTTGTGAGCTTTTTGCTAGCATGGCTGACTGGATGCTGTCTAGCCATTTAGTAGTTTCGTCCAAGCTGTTTTCGACTGAAATTTCACGTTCTTCTTTGTTAAAGCGAGCTTTGGCGGTGACTTTTTGGTTTTCGACTTCGCGGGCGCCAATCTTATAGATAATAGGGACGCCTTTGACTTCCCATTTGTTCAGTTTAAAGCCAAAGCGTTCATCGTCGCGCGTATCAATCTCGGTTTTGATGTTGCCATTTATCAAAATAGTTTTCAGTTCGTTAGCAAATTTCATTTCGTCATCAGACATGTTAACAGTGACAATAATCACTTGGATTGGGGCTAATTTTGGTGGCAAAACTAATCCGTCGTCGTCGCCATGTGTCAGAATCAAGCCGCCGATGGAACGAGTTGATAGGCCCCAGCTGGTTTGCCAGGCAAATTCATCAGCGCCGTCTTTAGTTTGGAACGATATATTGAAAGGCTTGCTAAAATTTTGTCCCAAATTGTGTGAAGTCGCTGCCTGTAAAGCTTTGCCGCTTGGCATTAAGGCTTCAAAGGTCAAGGTCTCGTCAGCACCCGAAAAGCGTTCAGCCTTTGACTTGTAACCGATGCAGCCGTCGATTGCAAAGTAGTCATTATAGATATTTTTGTACATATCCATGGCCCATTTTTGAGTTTCAAGCGCTTCGCTGAGTGTGGCATGAGCGGTGTGACCTTCTTGCCAGAGGAATTCGCTGGTGCGTAAGAATGGGGTAGTGCGCTTTTCCCAACGAACGACGTTATTCCATTGATTCATCATGATCGGCAAATCGCGCCACGATTGCACCCAGTTAGCGTAGGCGTTGTACATAATTGTTTCACTGGTTGGCCTGACAACTAATGGTTCTTCTAATTTTTCATTACCGGCAATCGTAACGACGGCTAGTTCAGGTGAGAAACCTTCGATGTGGCTGGCTTCTTTTTCCAGTAAACTCATTGGAATTAGCAGAGGGAAGTATGAATTGCCGACGCCTTTTTGTTTAATAATCGGGTTCATAGCGTTCTGGACATTTTCCCAGATAGCGTAACCATAAGGTTTGATAATTATCGAGCCTTTGGATGGGCCGTAATCAGCCAGGTCGGCCAATCGAATAATTGTCGTATACCAATCTGTTGGAGAATCGATTTTTGATGGTAAAAGTTTCTTCTTTGTCATAATAAGATGATTATAACAGTATAACGTGTGGCGACCAACAGCTATTGCTATCTCTAAAGAAAATGACATATTGACACATAATCGACTGCTTGCTAAACTAAGCTGACTATAAAAGATACTATGTAACTTTACGCTATATGTAGCGTATATTTAACGTTTATATACACCTTTTATATTGAGAAGAGGAAATAATTACTATGAAGAAAAAATATCAAATCACCAATGAAGGCCGTAAAGAACTTGAGACAGAACTCAAGGCTTTAATAGGTCGTCGTAGCCAAGTTGCTGCCAAGATTGCTGAAGCGCGCGATTTTGGTGATTTAAGTGAAAATGCTGAATATGATGTTGCTCGCGAAGAGCAAGGTCTGGTTGAAACTAGAATTGCTGAAATTGAAGATATATTACAAAATGCTGAAATTATCAAAAGCGGCGGTAGCTCAAAAATTGTGCTCGGCAGCAAAGTTGAACTGAAAATTGGCAACAAACATGTTACTTATTCGATCGTTGGACCAGTCGAAGCTAATCCTTTAGAGGGAAAAATTAGCAACGAATCACCAATTGGCTTGGCATTATTTGGCAAAAAGGTCGGCGATAGTGCTACTATTGTGACGCCAAAAGGTGAAGTCACTTACGAAATCGCAAACATTGGTTAACAACTGACAACCGTCAGCTTATGTTATAATTAACCAATATGGCGACACTAAAAGATTTTCGTGATGAGAGGCTCCGTAAACTACAAAACCTACGAGATTTAGGGATTAATCCTTATCCGGCTGATTCGAAGCGCACTCACAAAACTAATGATATTGTGTCTAATTTTGATAGCCTAGAAGGACAAGTCGTGACGGTGACTGGTAGGGTTATTGGTATCCGTAAATTTGGTAAATTAGCCTTTATTGTCGTCAAAGATTTCAGTGGTCAGATTCAGTTGTTCTTGCAATCTAATGTTGTGGCTGAACTTGACGCCGCTGCTAATCAAATTGGCATAGCTGAACTGCCACTGCTTGATACGGGTGACTTTGTCGAAGCGACAGGCCGTATTATCAAAAGTAAAACTGGCGAGATATCAGTCGAAGTCACTAATCTAAGATTGCTGACCAAATCACTTCGTCCAATGCCAAGTGCCACCGAAGGTTTCACTAACAAAGAAGAGCGCATGCGTCGTCGTTATGTTGATATGAATGTTAATCAGGATGTGCGTGATCGATTTGTCAGGCGATCAGAATTTTGGAAGGCAACTCGTGAATATTTAAACCAACACGAATTTGTCGAGATTAATGTGCCAGTAATCGAACACACGACTGGTGGGGCAGATGCTAACCCATTTGTAACTCATATGGATGCACTGGACCAAAATTTTTATTTGCGCATTAGCCACGAACTGCCATTAAAACGATTAATTGGTGCTGGTTTTGAAAAAGTTTACGACATTGGACCACGTTTCCGTAACGAAAATTACAGCGACGAACATTTGCCTGAACATGTTGCTATGGAATGGTACTGGGCCTATGCCAATTGGCAAGACGGCATGAAATTCATGGAAGATATGTATAAATTTGTGCTAGAAAAAGCTTTCGGCAAATTACAGTTCCAATTAAACGGCAAAGATGTCGACATGAGCAAAACTTGGGAAGTTTGGGATTACGAAACCGTAATTCGCGAACGCTATAATATCGATGTATACAACAGTAGCTTGGAAGAAGTCAAAAAAGCTTTGGCTGATAATAAATTAGAAGTTGAACAGACCGAAAACCGCGCCCGTGGTATCGATAAATTATGGAAAAATATTCGCCGTGATGTTGCTGGTCCCGTTTGGTTAATTAATACGCCAAAATTCATCAGTCCGCTGGCCAAAAGTAATCCAGGCAACGAACAAACTGTTCAACGATTTCAGCCGATTATTGCTGGGTCTGAACTGGGCAATGGTTTTTCAGAACTTAACGACCCAATTGATCAGTTGAATCGCTTTGTCGAACAACAAGGTATGCGCGAAGCAGGTGATGACGAAGCTATGATGTTAGACATCGACTTTGTCGAAATGTTGGAATATGGCATGCCACCAGCTTGTGGTTACGGATTTAGCGAACGTGTATTTTGGATATTTGAAGGTGTGACCGCCCGTGAAGGTGTACCATTCCCACAACTACGGGCCGAAATTGACAATACCACTCGCGAAATTTATCCTGATATTAAATTAGGTTAAGGTTTTTTATTCTTGCAAGGATTATCCTTGCAAGAATATAGCGCTTGCGCTTTTACGGTGGGTGACCGATAATATCAATCATATGAATATGCCTAATTTGAATAAACGCGGCTTTACCATTGTTGAACTAATAGTCGTCATTACTATTATTGGTATCTTGGCTGCTATAACAGTTGTCAGCTATACTGGCATGACCCAAAGAGCTGTAGTGGTGTCATTACAATCAGACCTGGATAACGCTTCATCACTAATAGCGGCATTTCAATTCGCGGATCCTAACGGTAATTATCCAACGGCAATTAATTGTCCTACACCTGGCGCGACTGAAATATGTTTAACGCCAAGTGGATCCAATAATTTTGGAAGTTACGCAGCCAATAACGTTGCTAGCCCCAAGACCTTTACATTAGATGTTGCCAGTAGTGACGGCACTACATACCGAGTCACTGATAATTCAACGCCAGCGGCTGTTACGCCAATGACGGCTATCGCTGCCACAACTGGCGTCACGACTTCGATTGGTTCTGTTTTGACGGCTGGAGATTTAGCTCCATCTGGCGCTACGGCAACTTATCAATGGCAAAGCGCTACGTCCGCTGGCGGTACGTATGTCAATATAGGCGGTGCGAACAGCAATACGTATACATTAATAGTTAGTGATTTTGGTAAATATCTCAAAGTTGTTGCCACCGGATCAGGCAGCTATTCAGGCACTCGAACAAGTGCGGCTTCAGCGGTGGTGTCAGATACTAACTGGCTGGCGGTTGGCAATCAAGTTTGGGGTAAATATAATTTGGATGTTGGTAATATGATTACAACTGCAACGGACCAAACGAATAATGCCGTGCTTGAAAAATATTGTTACGCCAACACCGCATCCAACTGCACGACCTACGGTGGGTTATACCAATGGGACGAAGCTGTGCAATATGTTAACACTCAGGGCGCTCAAGGTATCTGTCCAGCTGGATCGCATATTCCATCTGATAATGATTTGAAGATTCTGGAAGTGCAACTTGGTATGACTCAGGCACAGGCTGACCTTGATGCCGCCTGGCGTGGTACCGACCAGG
Organism: uncultured bacterium; assembly: GCA_903900345.1. GTDB lineage: Bacteria > Patescibacteriota > Saccharimonadia > Saccharimonadales > Saccharimonadaceae > UBA1547. The sequence goes on from CAIUMO010000022.1 coordinate 16,880, forward strand.
GCACTCAACTTAAGACAGGCGGTACGTCAGGTTTGAATGTGCCGTTTGCCGGATATTACCGTAAAACCGACGGGACCTTCGGCAATCTGTCTTTGGCCACGGACTTGTGGTCCAGTTCGGAGTCCAGTACTAGTGCCTGGAGTCATACTCTGAGCTCGAGTAATGCCACAGTGTATCGTGGTATACACGCCAAGAGTGTCGGGTTTTCGGTGCGCTGTCTCGGGAATTAAAGAGTTATCAGCTAGTAAGCTTTACCTCTAAAGCGTATAATAGATACATGATAGAGGTAAAAAAGATATCGAAGACTTATGGCAAAGGTGACAATGCCTTTAGGGTCTTGGACAATATCAATTTTACTGTTCCAGATGGCGCCAGTGTGGCGATATTGGGCAAATCGGGCAGTGGAAAATCGACTTTGATGCACGTTATGAGTGGACTTGATAAGCCTGACAGTGGTGAAATCATTATTGATGGCAAAAATATTTTGCAACTTAACCAAAAAGATATCGACAAATTTCGTTCAACTAAAATGAGCTTTATCTTTCAAAGCTTTTTCGTTCAAGCCAAAGAAAATTGTTACGACAACGTCAGTTTGCCGCTGGAAATTGCTGACGTAGCACCTAGCAGGCGTAAATCTAAAATTGAAACGGCTTTAAAGGCGGTTGATTTGTTGGACAAAATAAAATCCCGCGCCAAAGATTTGTCTGGCGGTCAAAAACAGCGTTTGGCGGTCGCTCGGGCAATCGTCAACAGTCCTCAGGTTTTATTTGCTGATGAGCCAACTGGTAATCTGGACAGCGTGACTGGTGGTAAGGTTGAAGATTTGTTATTTGATTACAACAAAAAGAATAATGTCACTTTGATTGTAGTGACTCATGATGCTGAGTTAGCCGACAGGTGTGATATGCAGATTCATATCAAGGACGGCAAAATTGATTCAATTAGGGAGATGAAAAAATGAAACTTCGAGATGTAACGATTCGTGCTGGTCGTAGCCTGAAACAGGCCAAGGCACGTACTTTGCTGACAAGCTTGGCAATCGGTGTCGGCGCTTTTACGATTACATTATCGTTAGCCGCTGGTGTTGGTGGGCGAGCTTATACGGACGAGATAGTTAATGCTAATACTAACGTCAAAGAATTAAGCGTCACAAAATCACCACCAAAAAGTCAGCAGGGACCGCAAAAGTACACCGGCAACGCGTCAGGTGTTTCGGGTGGTTTATTCTCGGGCGAATTATTAGACCAAGCGGACATTGATAAAATTTTGAAACTTGATGGCGTCGTATCGGTCTCACCTAATTACAATCCACAGGTGAAGTACGTTACTCGGTCTGATCAAGATAAATATGTTGCAACGATCAGTACTTTTAGTCCAAGCGTGACATTGAAATTTGCGGCTGGATCAGTTAACGGTGATTTGGCAAGCAACGAAATTATATTGACAGAAGAATATGTCAAAGCCCTTGGTTTTAGTAGTAGCCAAGATGCAATTGGTAAGACCGTTAACATTGTAGCTGACAAATTATCATCACCTGTAACTGCGCCTGAAAATAACACGTTTGTTTATACGGTCAAGGGTGTCAGTAGTAAATCTGGTCTGGCATTTCGAGCCCAAAGTTCGCTATTAATATCGAACTCTTCGGCTAAAACACTTTATGATTACATAAATCTAGGCACACGCAGTTACGGTAACTACATCGTTGCTTCTGTTGAAACGACTAGTGCTAGCCAAGCTCAAAAAGTCAAAGATACTTTGACCGGAATGGGTTATTTAGCACAGACGGCGGCTGATGTCTTGGGTGTGATTAATACGTTTATAAATGTCTTGCAAGGAGTGCTGCTTGGATTTGGTGCTTTGGCAGTGCTGACATCAGTCTTTGGGATAATTAATACCCAATATATTAGCGTTTTAGAGCGCACGCAACAGATCGGCTTAATGAAAGCCCTTGGTATGAGACGACGTGATGTCGGTCGATTATTCAAATTAGAGGCAGCCTGGATCGGACTGTTGGGTGGCTCGATTGGTACTGGATTAGCGGTGATATTAGGAACGATTGCTAACCCAATTATCAGCAAAGCGCTGGATATCGGCAATATTAGTCTGATTGTATTTACGCCGATGAATATTGCTGTCGTAATAGTCGGCTTGGTGATTGTGTCTGTATCATCTGGCATATTGCCAGCCCGTAAGGCAGCTAAGCTTAACCCGATCGAAGCCTTGCGCACTGAATAGTTAATCGTGCCTGACAGATAAAAATCTGTTACAATAATGTCATGTTAGATATTAGATTTATTCGTGATAACGCCGACGCAGTTCAGACCAACGCTCGTAATAAAGGATATGATGTAGACATTACTACATTATTAAAATTAGATTCTGAACGTCGTGAATTGCAGGCTTCGGCTGATGATTTACGCCAAAAGCGCAATGATATCGTATCTCAAACCAAAGGCGGCAAGCCAACCGACGAGTTAATTGCTGCTGGTAAGGCAGTCAAGGATCAATTGGCCTTGGTTGAGCCTAAACTCAAAGAAGTCGACACAAACTTTACGACATTACTGAAAAAAGTGCCTAATATGGCCGCTAGTGATGTGCCAGTTGGTGCGACCGAAGACGAAAACGTCGTTAGCAAAACTGTTGGCGACGTCACAAAATTTGATTTTACGCCCAAGAATCATGCTGATATAGCGGCTGAACGTGGCTGGATCGACAAAGAGCGTGCTGCCAAAGTTACAGGTAGCCGTTTTGCCTATATCGAAGGCGATTTAGTGCGCTTACAACTAGCGATTGTTCAATATGTGATTAATACTTTGAGTGACGAAGCAACGATTGCTGAAATTGCCAAAAATGCTGGCCTAACGGTCTCGACTAAACCATTTACGCCAATTTTGCCGCCACTTTTAATTCGGACTGATATGTATGATGCGATGGACCGCCTGGAGCCTCGTGATGACAGGTACAAACTAGAAGGCGATGATTTGTGGTTGCAGGGTAGTGCCGAACACGTCCTGGGCAGTATGCACGCTGGTGAAGTATTCGATGAGTCACAATTACCGCTGCGTTACGTTGGCTATGCGACCAGTTTTCGCCGTGAAGCCGGTACTTATGGCAAAGACATGGAGGGTATCTTTAGGATGCACCAATTTGATAAATTGGAAATGGAAAGTTTTGCGACGGCTGGTGATGGTTTGAATGAACATCTGTTGTTCGTCGCAATCCAAGAATATTTGTTGACTCAATTAGGTTTGCCTTATCGAGTGCTGCAAAAATGTACGTTTGATATTGGTAAGCCAAATGCGCGTGGTGTTGATATGGAAACCTGGTTGCCTGGCCAAAACAAATACCGCGAAACTCACACAGCTGATTATATGACCGATTATCAATCGCGCCGTTTGAATACTCGCGTCCGTCGTCAATCAGGCGAATTAGAGTTAGTTCACACTAACGATGCCACAGCTTTTGCATTGGGTCGCATTATGATTGCGGTTATCGAAAATGGTCAAACCGTGGACGGAAAAGTTCACGTACCAACCGTCCTGCAGCCTTATTTGGCTGGCCGAACGATGCTATAATAGTAGTATCGACAGACTAAACAGGAGGGCGACATGATTACAGAAATTCAAATTACAGGGATTGCATATGAAGTTGATGATAATACTCGCAAATATACGCTAAAAAGAGTCGGTCGTTTGGATCGTTATTTGCCAAAGCATGCTCGCAGTAGCGCTACAGCTGAGGTTAAATTGGCTCAAGTCAATCATGATCATGGCAATAAATATGAAGTCGAAGTTATTTTAAATATTCCTAATAAAGTCGTCACCGCCAAAGATTCGACCAGCAATATATTGGCGGCGATTGATATCGTTGAAGCCAAAATTCAGTCTCAATTGCGTGAATACAAGCAGACCGCCATTAAACATATTGGCAATCGTGGCGTCATGAGCCGTTTTAAACGCAGCTTTCAACGCGAATTATAGGTGATTGTTATCTTGTCTAAATAGTATTCTAGCCTTATAATTGGGGGTAGTATTTTACTTTAGAATTTCTAAATAGAGAGCGAGGGTTTTTTGGTTATGGTGAATAAGAATAAGGTTTTGACAAAAATATTTGGCGATCCTCAAGCCCGTATTTTAAAAGGCCTGCAAAAAAAGGTTGCATCGATTAATGCTTTGGCTGAAAAATATCAAAAAATGTCCAAGCCCGAACTGAAAAAGCAGACTGAAGTTTTGAAACAGGAATTGCAAAAGAAGGGTACGACTTTAAATAGTATTTTACCTGATGCTTTTGCGTTAGTTCGTGAAGCTAGCGACAGGGTGCTGGGTATGCGCCCATTCGATGTGCAGTTAATCGGCGGTATGGCACTACATGAAGGTAATGTGGCCGAGATGAAGACTGGTGAAGGTAAAACTTTAGTGGCTACATTACCGGTCTATCTGAATGCGCTAGAAGGCAAAGGTGTTCATGTTGTGACGGTCAATGATTACTTGGCGCAACGTGATGCCAGTTGGATGGGTGGTATTTATCACTTTTTGGGCCTTTCAACCGGCGTTATTATCAATGAAGCCTCATTCTTGTATGACCCAGAATTCATAAACGAAAGTCATGATGACGAGCGCATGAAACATCTGCGCCCTGTGACTCGCAAAGAAGCCTATGCGGCTGATGTGACTTACGGAACTAATAATGAATTCGGATTCGATTATTTGCGCGACAACATGGTTAACGAAGTCGATTTATTGCGTCAACGTGACCTGAATTTTGCGATTGTCGATGAGGTTGACAGCATTTTAATCGATGAGGCTAGAACACCGCTGATTATTAGCGCTCCAGCCGCTGAAAACCCTGATAGTTATTACCAATTTGCTAAAATCGCTGCTAAATTAGTGCCCGAAGATTACATTTTGGACGAAAAACATCGTACTGTAGCCCTAAGTGACGAAGGTACTGAAAAAGTTCAAAAAATGCTTGGCGTCAATAATCTATATAGTCCAGATTATGTGCGCTCGGTTTATCATATGGACCAAGCTTTAAGGGCTCAGGCTGTGTTCAAGCGCGACAAGGATTATGTTGTTACCAAAGATGGTGAAGTTATTATTGTAGATGAATTTACTGGTCGTTTGATGCAAGGTCGTCGTTATAACGAAGGTCTACACCAGGCTATCGAAGCCAAAGAGGCTGTGCCGGTTTTACAAGAAAGTATGACATTGGCGACGATCTCATTCCAGAACTATTTCCGTTTGTACAAAAAGCTATCTGGCATGACAGGTACGGCCTTTACCGAAGCTGAAGAATTTCAGCAGATTTATAGTTTGGATGTTATCCAAATTCCATCGAATCGTCCTTTGGTTCGCGTCGACAAGCAAGATTTAATTTTCAAGACCGAAAAAGCCAAGCTCAAGGCTGTTGCTAAATCGATTGCCGAATATCATGCAGCTGGTCGACCAGTTTTGGTCGGATCGGCTTCGATTGCTAAAAACGAATTAATCGCTTCATATTTGGACGAAGCTGGCATAGCTTATGAACTATTGAATGCTAAAAACAACGAACGTGAAGCAGCTATTATCGAAAAAGCTGGCGAAAAGGGCGCGATTACGCTTGCTACCAACATCGCTGGTCGTGGAACCGACATCAAGCTTGGTAAAGGCGTCAAAGAATTAGGCGGTTTAGTCGTGGTTGGTTCAGAGCGCCATGAATCACGCCGTATCGACAATCAGTTACGTGGGCGTGGCGGACGTCAGGGTGATCCTGGTGAGACGCAATTTTACGTATCAACCGAAGATGATTTGATGCGAATTTTTCAGGGCGAACGCATTGCTAGTTTGATGGACAGATTAGGTGTCGGTGAAGATACGCCGATTCGCAATAAAGCCGTTTCAGGCACGCTTGAGGCGGCTCAAAAACGGGTTGAAGGCTTTAACTTTGACACTCGAAAAAACGTTGTCCAATATGACAACGTGATTAATCGTCATCGTCGTGTAGTTTATACGATGCGCCACAAGATTTTAGAGGGCGATAGTATCAAACCTGAAATTGAGCGTTTGATTGAATCAAAACTACGTGAATTGACTATTGTTCCAGCTAAAAATAACAAGAGCTTTGCCGCAGAATTTGAAGCCATTTTTCCACTAAGTGAACTCGAGATCAAGGCTATTGGTGAGCAAAAGAACGACAAGCTCAGATTTGAATTGGCCTATAAAGAAACTAACAAATTATACGAAGCCAAAGAGAAAGAATTAGAAACTGGTGTGATTCGCAAAGTCGAGCGAGAAGTTTATCTGCAAGTGCTAGATACACTGTGGATGCAACATCTTGAGAATATGCAGCATCTGCGTGAAGGCATTCATTGGCGCAGTGTTGGTCAACGTGATCCATTGGTAGAATACCGCAGTGAATCTTCAACTTTGTTCGAAAGTTTGCAATCGACTTTGCGCGATGAAGTCTTGCGGGTTGTGATGCACGTTCGCAAAAACGATGTTGCTGCTAATGCCGAAGAAGATCATGATACTGAATTAACTCGTTTAGCCGAAAACGCTGTCGAAAAAGGCGTTAATGAAATAACTGGCGGTGAAGAGAATCGCGATCAAGATTTTAAAATTCAAAAATCTGATAAACTTCAAACTACCAATCAAAAGAAAAACGCTGCACGCAAGAAAAAGAAATCACAGCGTCAAAATCGTAAGAAAAATCGTAAATAAATATTATCGGGTGGCAGAAAGTTTAATAAATGAAACATACAGTTGAAGAAATACGATTAAAAAATGGCGCTCGTGGGTTGCTAATTGATGTTCCCGACGCTACGACGATGAGCATGCAATTTCAGTTTCGAGCTGGCAATCGCTATGCTAAATCCAAAGATATCGAACAAGTTGCTCACATTATGGAGCACATGGCCTTTGGTGCCAATGCGCGCTTTAAAACCGAACATGAATTCGAGTTTGAGTTTACAAAAAACGGCGCTTACCGCAATGCCTATACTAGTGATTTATCAATGGTATACGAGGCGGACTGTGCTGATTTTGAATGGGATCGAATCTTGGATTTACAAAAAGTTGCAATTTGTCAGCCAAAATTTAATGAAGAGGAACTTAACGCTGAAAAGGGTAATGTTCGCAGTGAATTAACTAATTATCTGAATGATCACCAGCGGATATTGTGGCCAAGGGTTCAGCAACTGTTAGGTGAAGATGTTTTGACTTATCGTCAATCTTTGCCGACCATTGGCGCTGTAACGTTGGCTGATGTGCGTGAACATCATCGCCGCACTCACACAACTAACAATATGCGTTTCGTGATTGCTGGTAAGTTACATGGTCGCAAAACCGAGATTAGACGACAAATTGAAGACTTTAAATTAGCCGAGGGTGAAAGATTTGAAGTTCCGCATGATATCTTGACCAAAGCTGCTCCAAGTATTATTCGTCGCAAAGATGCTACGAATCTGACATTTGGTCTGTTTATGGCTATACCTCGAGAGTTAAATGATGAAGAATTGGACGCGATGCATTATTTAAATCATATTTTAACCGGCACGATGTATTCCCGTATTTTTGGTGCGGCTCGTCAAAAAGGTTTGGCATACAGTGTCAGCGCCTATGTCGGAACTGGTTTTTACGATAGTGGCTGGGATATTACCGGTCAGGTTAATCACGAAACTGCTGGAGAGTTATTCGATATTATCACTCGTGAACTTGACCAGGTGCTAAAGGGAAATATTAGCCAAGAAGAAGTTGATGCTGCTAAATCTTTTGCATTAGGTCGCTATCAAATGGGCGCGCAAACGGTCTCGCAAATTAGTAGTTTTTACACTGGACGTTATTTTGATGATGGCTTTATCAAAGATTATGAGAAAGTTCCAGATATGATCAAAAAAGTCACATTAAAACGCATGGTTGAAACGGCTCGTAACTTTATCGAACAAGACATATGGGTCTTGGCGGCAGTCAGTAGTGGCGAACGCCAAGAAATCATCGACCTGAACGACAAAGTAGCTACATTATTCAATCCGCGCTAAGATAGATAATATGAAGATAGCAATTGCTGGTTATGGCGCAGAGGGTGAATCTAATTATCGTTATTTTGCGCTCGATCCTAGTAATGAAATAACTATAGTTGACCAGCGGCAACCTGATCGCGAGATACCATCTGGTATCGCTACGATTATTGGTAATGATGCTTTTGAAAAACTCAATGGCTTTGATTTAGTTATCCGCACGGCTGGTTTGTCGCCTCACAAGATAATCACTGATGGCAAAATATGGTCGGCGACTAACGAGTTCTTTGCTAAATGTCCAGCCAAAATTATTGGCGTAACTGGCACCAAAGGTAAGGGCACGACAGCCAGTTTGATTGCTAGTATTCTAGAATCTGCTGGTCGAAAAGTTTGGTTGTTGGGTAATATCGGTAAGCCGGCTTTGGATGTGATTGAACAGATAAAAAGTGATGATTTAGTGGTTTATGAATTATCGAGTTTTCAACTTTGGGATTTAGAAAAGTCGCCACATGTTGCGGTCGTCTTATTTATCGAGCAAGAACATTTAGATGTCCATATCGACATGAAAGAGTATGTCAACGCTAAAAATAACATAACAAGATATCAGACAGCTGATGATTATTTGATTTATAATCAATCAAATGAATACGCTCGTTCTATTGCGGATGGGTCAAAGGCTAAACTTATTGGCTATACGGATATAGAAACTTCACATGTCGCTGACGACAACTTTTATTATGGTGAACAAAAAATTAGTTCAGTTAACACCTTACAAATCATGGGTAAACATAATTATGACAACGCCTGTGCCGCGATTGATGCTATATGGGAATACGTCCGTGATTCAGAGGTGATTGAACGAGGGCTAGGTGCTTTTAAAGGCTTGCCTCATCGTTTGCAGTTTGTTCGTATGGTTAATGAAGTTAAGTATTTCGATGATAGCATTGCAACTACTCCAAGCTCGGCGATCGCAGCGCTTAGGGCGTTTGATGGGCCAAAAGTGATTATACTAGGCGGATCTTCAAAAGGCTCTGATTTTACGGAACTTGCTGCCGAATTATTAAGACATGATGTCAAAGTGATTTTGATAGGTGATGAAGCCAACAAGATTGCAACAGAATGCCAATCTGCTGGTTTTGTTGATTTCGAAATTATTAATAATGCCACAATGACAGACGTAGTTAAGCGTTCGCAAATACTTTCAAAACCTGACGGCGTAGTCTTGTTAAGCCCTGCCAGCGCAAGCTTTGGCCTGTTCAAAAACTATGTTGACAGAGGCGACCAGTTTCAGGCAGCTGTAAAAATGCTACAATAGTCTAGATGCAAACACTTCTCAAAAATCTGACAACATTATTATCGCAAATTGATGCGGCTTTTGAGCGTTTAGATATTGCTAAAAAGCAAGAATTGATAGCGGCTTTGACCGAGCAATTATCTCATTCGGAAGTTTGGAATAATCCGACTGACGCCCAGACTAAGAACAAACAGCTAGCAGCCTTATCGGGTACGGTTGATCCATGGGTGACGTTACGTATCCAAGTTGCCGATATTATTGAATTTATTAAATTGGGTGATGATAGTATGTCGCAAGAATTTGAAACCGAAGCCAAGGCGCTCGAACAAGATTTCAATAAACTGCGCAAAGATCTGCTATTTCATGGTAAATACGATGATTATAATGCAATCATCAGATTAAGCGCCGGTGTTGGTGGAACTGATGCTCAGGATTGGACTGAAATGTTGGAACGTATGTATCTGCGTTGGGCGGGAAAGTCGGGCCTGAAAGCGGCTATTATTGAACGTTCAGCGGCCGAAGAAGCTGGTATCAAATCGAGTGTGATTGAAATATCTGGCTCACATGCCTATGGTAAATTACGCAGTGAAAATGGCGTTCATCGTCTGGTGCGGCTTAGTCCATTTAACAGCGATAATCTGCGCCAAACTAGCTTTGCATTGGTTGAAATTTTGCCGCAAATTGACACGCCCGAAGAAGTTCAAATAGATGACAAAGATTTAAAAATTGATGTTTATCGATCAGGCGGAAAAGGTGGTCAGTCGGTCAACACAACTGATAGTGCAGTTCGAATAACGCATATTCCGACTGGTATTGTTGTGGCAATTCAGAATGAACGATCGCAATTGCAGAATCGCGAAATGGCGATGAAAATCTTGCGATCCAAATTATTACAATTAAAACTTGAACAACATGTTGCTGATATTACAGACCTGCAAGCAGGTGAGTCAGCTAACTGGGGTTCACAGATCCGTAATTATGTTTTGCACCCATATACTTTAGTCAAAGACACGCGAACTAAACATGAAACTAACAACGCTCAATCGGTGCTGGATGGTGACATTGATGGCTTTATTGATGCCTTTTTAGAATCAGAAAAATCTTAGTCTCAACAAGCCCATCTCGCTTCACGGGTCCTGCCGCTCATTACACCCTCCAAGTTTCTCTTTTCTGCCGCCTCCCCTCACTTACCTTTATTCTAAGCAGCACACTCTACCAGGTACGCTTTCGCCCGTTACAATCTAACGGGGAAAACGTAGCCTATGGCGTTCGGCTGGTCCTGGTGGACCACAGTCTGCTCAGTAATAAATGTAAGTGATGGTAGACGTATTTAAATTATCTTCAAAACAATACGACTCTTTGGCATAAACATCAGACCTAAACGGGTGACGCGAGGCGGGGCGGCACCCGATTTACTACAAAATGGTAATCCATTTTTATAAATCAGGGGCGGACCGAGCGGCAGGACCCGTGAGATGGGCGGGGCCTGCTTTAGATCTATAGCGGCAAAAACTATCATTCATCATCTTACTTATGTTATAATTGACCGAGTAATGATACTGCTAGATAGGGTAACAAAATCATACGGCAAAGACTTAAGCCCGGCTGTTGACCGAGTTAGTTTATTCATTGAACCACGTGAATTCGTGATTTTAGTTGGTACTAGTGGTGCTGGCAAATCGACCTTATTAAAACTATTGACCCGTGAAGAAAAACCAACCAGTGGCAAAATTGTGGTTGGCGGTATTGATTATGACACACTCAAAGATAATCATATTCCAATGCTACGCCGCAAAATTGGCGTTGTCTTTCAGGATTTTAAACTACTGCCGCAACGAACTGTGTTCGAGAATATCGCCTTTGCACTAGAGATCGCTGGTATGACTAGGCGAGAGATCAAAAATACTGTACCTAAAGTGATCGAATTAGTCGGACTAGCCGGCAAAGAAAAACAATTTCCGCATCAGTTATCCGGTGGTGAACGTCAACGAGTGGCAATTGCTAGGGCAGTTGTTCGCCAACCCAAGATTTTAATTGCTGATGAGCCGACTGGTAACTTGGATCCAAAACACAGTTGGGATATTATCCGCTTGTTGGAAAAGATTAATAAATACGGTACGACAGTCCTGTTGACTACGCATAATGCCGATATAGTAAACAAGCTCAAACGACGTGTGATTACGCTTGACCATGGCAAAATTACTGGCGACCAAGCTGAGGGGAGTTACAGACAATAATGGCCAAGAAAAAACTTGATTCAAAAACTTTTGCAGCTCAAAAGCGCAGTCGCCGCAGATTGTTGACTTTCTTTCGAGTGATTCGATACGGTACCGATAGTTTTATCCGCAACTCGTGGCTTTCAGTCGCTGCGACAGCTGTTATGGCTATTACACTACTGATTATTTTTGTCGTGTTTGTAACGCATACTGTTCTGGTTGACACCGTCAGTGACCTCAGTAACAAAGTCGACATGTCGATTTATCTGAAGACTGACACGACCGACCAAGTTGGTGCCGATTTAAGTGCCGAACTAAAGAAATTATCGTCGGTTCGTTCTGTCAAATATTGTAGTGCTGACTGTGCCAGGGCAGCGATTGCTCAAGAAAATAGCGATGACCCAGCTGTTTTGGCGGCGATTAATGTGGCTACAAATATGAATCCAGCGACCTTGCGAGTAGTCGTCAAAGATATTAACAACACAACTCAGTTACAGAATTTTGTTAGCCAGAACGCCTTACTAAAAGACCATATTAGCTCTGACTTCAAGCCATCATTTGCTGGTGAAAGGCGCAATACTATTCAATCGATTGGTCGCGCAGTTAACTTTATTCAGCAACTTGGTATCGCGATTGGCGTGGTTTTCGTGGTGATATCATCGTTAATTATCTTTAATACAATCCGTATGGCGATATTCAATCGTAAAGAGGAAATTCAGATGATGAAGCTAATTGGCGCCGATAAATCATTTATTCGTGGGCCATTCTTGGTTGAGTCAATTATCTATGGTTTTATTGCTTCACTCATGGCAACTGGTTTAGGTATTTGGGGATTGTATAGCTCAACTAAAACACTGGCCAGCTACCAGGTGTCTGTGCAACCGACTATCCATCTGGTGACTTATTATTTGCCGTTTGTATTGCTAAGTATGATCGGTGTAGGTGCCCTGGTTGGAATCATTTCATCATCATTGGCGACACGTAAGTATTTAAAGCTATGATAACGTTAAACGCTAAATCAAAATTACGCTCTTTCAAGACCAGGCTAGTGCTGGTCGTTATGAGTTTAGTGATTGCCGTTAGTGTTCCGATGCAAATGGTGCAAAAGGCGTCGGCTTATACAATCGATGAGATTAATGCAATATACAATGCTCAAAAAGCTGCGATTCAACAAGATGTTGATAAATATGCCGCGCAGGCTTCACAACTGGCTGCTCAGGCTAGTACACTTCAATCTGCTCTTGAGATAATATCTTCTCAAAAAGCCGAGATACAGGCCTTGTTGGATCTTAGTCAAGCGAAATATGATAATTTAGTTCTGCAAATCGCTGATACTGAACAAAAAATCAAAGACAACCAAGACGCGCTAGGTAAAACTATCGCTAATATGTATGTTGATGACCAAGTTACACCTTTAGAGATGTTGGCTAGTAGTAAAAATATTGGTGACTATTTAGACAAGCAAGAGTATCGCTCGTCTGTTCGTAATCAGTTGACGTCAACTATTAGCAAGATCAAGGATTTAAAAACTCAGCTAGATGTCCAAAAGAGTGACGTCCAAAAAGTTCTTGAACAACAGAAAGCTCAAAAAGATATTTTGGCTGCCAAAGAACAAGAACAACAGAATTTGTTGGATCAAACCAAAGGTCAAGAGGCGGCTTACCAACAACTAGTTACGCAAAGAGCGGCTGATTTAGCTGCCGCTAATGAACAGCAGCGCTTGGCAATTGCTAAGATTACTAATAATGGACAAAATACATCTGGGTCGGTCGGTTCATTCCAGTACCGTAACTTTAGCGGTAATCAAGGCGCTTGTGGTGGTGGTTATCCAGCTAATGTGTCTAATATATGGGGCTGTAACTTTTCTTTGGATTATGGCGCACCATATTATTACGATAGTTGGGCTTTATTCAATCGTGAATGTGTCAGTTATACAGCTTGGGCTGCCTATACGCGTTTTAATAAGAAAGTAACTAGTTTTATGGGTTCTGGTATGGCGTATCAATGGCCAACGACGGCATTAAGTATGGGTGCAAATGTTGATAATACACCAGAAGTTGGCTCTGTAGCTATTAGCCCTCGTCAATATTTTACTCCTAGCGGTCACGCCATGCTGGTTGAAGAGGACTATGGAGACGGATGGATTAGAGTAAGCCAGTATAACTTCGCTGGTACTGGTGAATATAGCACTATGGACCTTAAAGCTTCCAGTGCTGTATATATTCATTTCCAAGATAGAATAGTTAGATAATTAACCATAACTTCTATAGCTAAATCTCAGCCGATTGAGTTATACTTATATTCAGTAGAAAAATGGGATCAAAAATAGGGGACACGATGACTCAAAAAAAAGCAAAAGTTGCTGGGCATTTAGCAAAACATCAACAAGTCATACAACGTTTGACTCCAACGACATTATTTATGGTCGTCGCAGCTACGGCAGCACTTGGCTATGTAGCCGGATCATACCATTATCAGATCGAGGCGGCTATTGGACCAGTCTTTGGCTATAACGCTCACTCGGGCAGTATTGACTTTAGTTCTTTGCAGCGGACTTACAACGATCTAGCGGCTAATTATGATGGCAAACTTGACGTCAACACCTTGATTCAAGGCGCTAACAGTGGCTTAGTAACAGCGGCCGGCGATCAATACACCGTTTATATGAGTCCTACGGAATCAACCAGCTACAATAATGGATTAGAAGGTAATATTGGTGGCGGTATTGGTGCCGTGATTGGCATGAAAAACAGCCAAGCTACAATTATGAGTGTTTTGGACAATAATCCTGCCAAGACGGCTGGATTACTGGCTAATGATACTATATTGGAAGTCAATGATCAGTCAACGACTGGCTGGACGGTTGACAAGACGGTTGGAGTAATCCGTGGCGATGCTGGCACAACGGTCAAATTAAAGATACAACGAGGTAGCGACACCAAAGAATATTCTGTTACGCGCGCGATTATTAATAATCCGAGCGTGATTAGTAGTGTTGTTGATGGTGTTGGTACTATAACAATTAGTCGATTTGACGAACAAACTGGCAATCTGTCGCAACTTGCGGCTCAGAGCTTCAAAAAGCAAAATGTTAAATCAGTCATTCTTGATCTACGTGATAATCCAGGTGGTTTTGTTGATGCGGCGGTGTCTGTAGCTGGATTATGGTTAAATAATCAGGTTATTGTAACTGAACGGACAGGTACTACCGTCAAAGAAACATTGCGATCGGGCGATAACGCTATCTTGGCCGGTGTGCCAACTGTAGTTTTGGTCAATAATAACAGCGCCAGTGCCAGTGAGATCGTGGCAGGAGCTTTGCAAGATCATAAAGCCGCTACGCTAGTAGGTGAGAAGACTTTTGGTAAGGGTAGTGTGCAACAACTGATTCCACTAAATGGTGGCGCTCAACTAAAGGTTACAGTTGCGCGTTGGTACACTCCAAATGGCAAGAACATTACAAAAGACGGTATAACACCTGATACGATTGTCGGTTTGACACAAGCCAATGTCGATGCTAGTGTTGATCCCCAGGTTGACGCTGCTAAAAAGGCACTTAGCCTGTAGCGCTTGTGCTATCACGGCTGGTTGTAGTAATATAAGGACAAGTATGGAAACTGAAGCAAAGAAAAAAATTTTATTAGTCGAAGACGATGTTGCTTTATCTGGCGTCTACAAGTCTCGGCTCGATATGGAAGGTTTTGAAACAGCTACAGTTAATAACGGTGAAGACGCTTTGTCGGCAGCAGTGAAGTTTAAACCTGATTTGATTTTGCTAGACGCTATGATGCCAAAGATCAGCGGCTTTGACGTGTTGGATATCCTGCGTAATACCGCCGAGACAGCTAATATCCGCATTATTATGCTAACTGCTCTTAGCCAGCCCAAAGACAAAGAGCGGGCTGAATCACTTGGTGTTGATGACTATCTGGTCAAATCACAAGTTGTCATTGGTGATGTGGTTGAGCGCGTTAAATTTCATTTAGGCATGCTCGAGCAAAAACCTGCTGAATGATTAATATAGTTACTAAATAAAAACTGCCGACATTATGACGGCAGTTTTTATTTGAACATTTCAAGCGAGTTACAGAACTGATACTTGAGTTCGAGGTACTGTTTTGCCAGTAAAACGGCTTTTGCGAATCTTATTGAAAGATACGACGCCATCAACAGCAGCGTGAATAGTAAAATCACGGCTGATAAACGTGCCAGGGCCAGCAAGTTTAGTTGAACCAGTTTGGCGAACTAAAACTTCACCTGTGCGTACAATTTGGCCGCCAAAGCGTTTAGTACCAAGTCGTTGACCGGGGCTATTGCGATTATTTTTTGACGTTCCGCCTGCTTTAACGTGTGACATCTAATAAACTCCTTGAACTTTTTTATAACAAAATCTAACCAATTGTATCAAATATAAGTGGTAGCGTCAAGGGTGTTTAAATTCTGGTTAGGACTAATAATTCGCGGGCGACGACTTGGTTTTCGCGGTAATATAACATGTCGTTTTGTGAAACATTGACGAATTCGTGTGGCTTGTATCCAAAGTGGGCCATAGTTGCGATTAATGGTAGGTGAGTAAAATCGCCGTTGGTGTCGCGCCAAGCTGGGACAGCTACACAGACTGGCGTGCCTGGCTCGATTTGAGGGCGCAGATTCTTGAGAAATTCAGTAATAATATGATTACAGTTTTTGACAACTTCATCGAGTTTAGCTGGTGATGGTGGAGCGCTGAAAGGTTGGCCAAGGTAGGCTTCACAAACAACGGCGCTAATCGGCTGTTGCCATTTGGCGGTCATAGCATCGCCGGCGCTTAATTTGTAATCGAATTTGGCGTGGTAGCCCTGGGCTAACCAATCTAGGTTGTCATGGCTGTAACTGACCATCTTTTCCGATAGGTCGGTGCCATAGGCGGCATAACCCATCAAGACGGCCTCTTGCAGGATAACACCGGTACCGCAGAAGGGGTCTAGGATTCTGAGTTTTTCTGAACTGTTACCGACAGCCAGGTTGAGCATAATTTGGGCTAACTTTGGTGGCAACATGCCGACAAAAGCGTCGCGTTTTGGTCGTTCTTGGTCGCGTCTGGCGTAGGCGGTGATATTTTGGGCGCCAGTGCTTTCGGCGACAATTATTTTGCCGTCATGGCCGGCGACTATTAACAGCTCAATTTTATTGGCAGATAAACCTAATTTGTTGTGGTGGCTGGTGGCTGTATTAAGTGACGGTTCGTTATTAGGGATGAGTCGCAGACTGACACCGAATTTCTTTAATTTCTGTTTCAAGATGATACCGGTTTTTTGAACCTCGCGAGCGTTAACGTTGATGTCGTAAGCGCTGAAGCCCAAGGTTATCTTGCCCTCGAACGATGACCACTCATTGGTGTAATATTGAACGACTTTTTGACTGATCTGGTGCCAATCGCCACGTGGCAGCTCAAAAATAACTTTACCGGCCTTGGGCACGCCGCCAAAACGTTGAATATCAAAATTGTCGCTGTTAATGGTGGCAGTTTGTTGAGATGTTAATTTAATAGCTTGACCGCCGAAAACTCTTTCGAGTTCAGCAATGCCAAGTTCGGGTTGTCGTCCTAAAATTGCGATATACATACACCTATTATACGTGTTTGTCGTCATTTGGATGCTATAATTATGTTTAGTTATGTCATTTCGTACTTGGGTATCCGTAATTACGTTAATCTTGCTGGGACTTGTGGTTTATTTTGGCCGGCAAGAAATCGCCCAAGCTTGGGGTCTGTTGGATCATGTTAACATTTGGATTTTGGCACTTTTGGTTCCAGTTCAACTGATTAGTTATTATGCTAACGGCGGTATGATTTTTTCATATTTGCGCTCCAAGGGTAATCTAAAGACGACGACTCACTGGCAGATGACTCGTATGGCGCTGGAGTTAAACTTCGTTAACCATATTTTACCAAGTGGTGGAGCCGTTGGCTTTTCATATCTTGGCTGGGTTTTGGGTCGTCATGGTGTTAGCGCCAGCCGGGCAACGATGGCCCAAATTGTACGATTCGTAGCAACCTTTGTAACTTTCATATTGATGTTGACGGTGGCGATTACTATTTTGATATTTGACCACAGTATTAATCGCATGATTCTTGGCCTTTGTGCGGCTATGGTGGTTGGTGTGATTGTAGCTACGGCTGCTATTATTTATATGGTTAGCAATCATCGACGATTAATCAGCTTCTCGGGTTGGGTAACTAGGCTTATCAATGGTTTTGTAGCAAAATTGACGCGCGGTAAAAAGATTGAAACGTTAAAACTTCAATCAGTTGAAAAGTTATTTACCGAAATTCACCAAGATTATTTAGAGATCTTGGACGAGAAAAAGATCATAATTCTTCCATTAGTCTGGGCGATATTTGAAAATATGTTAAATGTAGTTTTGATCTGGATCGCTTTTTGGTCACTGGGGTGTTTCGTAAGTCCAGCTACGCTGATCGTGGCCTTTGGCGTATCATCAATTGCTGGTGTCGTGTCATCTGTACCAGGTGGTGCCGGTGCTTACGAAACCGTTATGATCGCCTTCTTGGCATCATCTGGTGTGCCGGTTAACACCGCGACCGCCGGTACGTTATTAGCCAGAGTTATATTGCTGGCTGGCACAATCTTGTTCGGTTATTTCTTTTACCAACTAACGATTAACAAATATGGAAAAGCCACTAAGTCAACCAATCTTTAGTGTTAGCGACTTTATCGCGGTTTTTAATCAAACGCTTGAATATGCATATCCAAGCGTCGAGATAGAAGGTGAGGTTGCTTCGTTTAAAGTCAATCAAGGTAAATTCGTCTTTTTTGATATCAAAGACAAAAACGGTAGTGTTGGCTGTTTCATGACAGTCTGGCAAATGCGTGTGCCGATCGAAGATGGCATGAAAATAATCGTGTCAGCCGTACCAAAACTGACACAATGGGGCAAATTCAGTCTGACTATTAAATCATTGCGACCAAGTGGTGAAGGGGCTTTGAAAAAGAGCTTTGAGCTATTAAAAGCCAAGCTTGATAGCGAAGGTTTGTTTGCGCTGGAGCGTAAACGGCAACTACCAAGAATACCTGAACACGTGGCTGTTATCAGTAGTACACAGGCGGCTGGTTATGCTGATTTTATTAAAATTTTAGGTGATCGTTGGGGTGGTATTAGGGTTGATGTGGCGCATGTTCAAGTTCAGGGTGAGTCGGCGCCCGATCAAATTATTAGGGCTATCAATTATTTTAATCAGCAAGAACAGTTGCCAGAAGTTATTGTAATTATTCGCGGTGGCGGTAGTGCTGATGATTTGTCGACTTTTAATGATGAGCCGCTAGTGCGATCAATCGCGGCTAGTCGAATACCAACCCTGGTTGGCGTTGGGCATGAAATTGATGAAAGTTTGGCTGATTTAGTCGCCGATGTGCGCGCGGCGACACCAAGTAATGCGGCGCAAATTTTAGTACCCGATCGCAATGAAATAATTCGATCAGTTCGGGTTCAAGTTGGCTCGCTTTTGCCTCGAATCTTGCAATTAATTGATCAACAAAAACAGTCTGTTCGCGATAATTTAAATACGGCGTTCGATGCGATCGAAAGGTCTATTAATGACCAAGTTGTCAGACTATCTACGCTGCGAAGTGTCTTGGCGCAGCTTGACCCGACAGTGGTTTTAAACCGAGGTTACGCCTTGATACGCGGTTTAACAAAAGTTGGCGCAATGGTTGAGATTGAGACAAACAAAGTTATACTAGAAGCAGAGGTAAAAAATGTCATCAACAAATAAAACAATTAGTGAAAAAACAGCTGAACTAACCAAAATGGTGCAGTGGTTTGATGGTGATGAATTCACGCTTGAAGCAGCGCTTGATAAATATAAAGCCGCCGAAAAACTAGCTGCCGAAATTGAACATGACTTGTCGTCACTGAAAAACGACGTTCAAATTATTAAGCAAAAATTTGACAGCGACAAATAGATGGGTTGGCTGCTACTGACGATCTCATTATTAGTCTTGTTTTTTGGCTTGGTTGTTTTTAGTGGTGCGCCGTATGTTCCCAGCCGAAAAAAAGACGTCCAACAAGCTTTTAGTCGATTATATCCGCTAGGTCCCGATGATTTGTTGGTTGATATCGGTAGTGGTGACGGATTGGTCCTGCGTGCCGCCGCCAAAATTGGCGCTCGGGCAGTTGGCTATGAAATTAATCCGATTCTGGTATTTGTGTCACGCCTTTTGGCCCGAAAATATCGTGGTATTGATGTTATTTTGGCAGACTTTTGGCTATCAAAATTACCAACCGACGTAACCGTGGTTTATATTTTTTCGGTTACTCGAGATATGAAAAAAATTATTAATAAGTTGCAAAATGAGACCAATCGACTAGGCCGACCAATTCACGTTATTAGTTATGGCAGTAAATTTGACGTTGTAAAAGCAATTAAAAGTCTTGGTGCTTATAATCTGTACAGGCTGGAGCCTTTACAGTCAGCTGAAGCACAAGTATAATGACGCTATGAAACAGTTTGGCTATCGTGACGAAAACGGCTCAATTAATAACTGGATGATGGTATCAATTGGTCTAATTGTATTGTCGGTTATTTTAGGTGGGCTGGCTATCTGGTCTTATATTAGTTATACAAATCAAAAAACGAATGTCGACAATAAAATAAGCGTTGCTGTAGCGTCGGCCAAAAAGACTCAAGCTGATGCCGATGAGACTAAATTTACTGAACGCGAGAAACAGCCAAATCGTCAATTTGTTGGTCCAGATGATTATGGTCGATTGACTTTTGATTACCCAAAGACCTGGAGCGTTTACGTTAGTAGCGCTGTCGGTAACGGTAGCAGCTACCAGGCTTACTTAAACCCAGTATCTGTACCGTCGGTATCAACCTCGACTCAACAATTTGCGCTTCGTGTAGTTATTGTTCAGCAAGATTACAATAAAGTAATTTCAAGTTTTGATTCATTGGTCAAAAGCGGTGCTTTAAAATCGAGCAGTATAACTGTCAATGGCGCCACTGGCGTCAGATTGGACGGTAACTTTACTAAGGATCTTCGTGGTTCGGAAGTTATCTTCAAGATTCGTGATAAAACCCTCACTATCCGCACCGACGCTAATACATTTTTGCCAGATTTCAACGCTTTGATTCAAACTGTTAAGTTTAATCAGTGATAGACATCAGTTTTTTATAAATATTGCAATTTATGAAAAAATGTGAGGTAATAAGTATATGGTAAATCATCATCCAGAATGTAGAGCGTGTGCGGCTGAAGACAGTTATGATCGTTGTCGTAGTGCTATGCAAAATTCCGTGGATGCTATACGTGATGTTGCGATTGCGGTCCGCGATATAGATAACACAATTGAAAGTATTGATGATAGCGTAGCCTGCAAAGAGCAGTTACGTGGGCGGGCAGTTTTGCTATATGCTGCAATCGATGAAGTTATTACTTCAACTGATGTAGTTTTTTGTGGAATTATCAATTTTGCTAACTCGGTTAATAATGACTAGAGTTTTGCTTCGATAATTAACCTTAGTCTAAATAAACGAACATGTTACAATTAATAGTATATGAGTGCAGCGCAAGGGGAGCACGAACAGTTATTTAGTGGGCCATTGTTAGCTAGTGGCTTGTCATCGTTCACTGCTGCTGCCCATGAGCTGAAATCACCACTAGCCTTGGTTCGACAGCTGTCTTTAATGCTTGAAGAAGGTGAGTTATCGATTGACGAGCAAAAACGCATATTGCGTCAGATTAGTCTAACTAGTGAGAGGGCTTTACGTTTGACTAGCGATTTAACTCGGTCAGTTCGATTAGCCGATGCTTTATTCGAGCTAGAACCAATTAATCCACAGCAACTCTGCGAAGATATTATTCGCGAATTAACACCGTTGTTTGCGGCTCACGATCGTGAAGTCAGATTCGTGTCTCATAAACACCCGCTGTTGTTGGTCGCTAATCGAGATTTGTTGCGTCGAATCATCATGAATTTCAGTGATAATGCTTTGCATTATGCCGAAGATGAAACAACCGTAGAGATACGAGTTGGATCATTGCAGTCGGGTAAGATTATTCGTTTAGGCGTTCGTGATTACGGTCCAGCTTTGTCGCGTGATACGGTTAAATCTTTGAAAGATAAATTAGCGCATGCAGCAGCGCCAATTAACGCCAGACCACAAAGTAGTGGCCTAGGGCTTTATATTGCCAGTCAATTTGCGGATGCCATGAACGGCAAGATAGGTGTGACGCAACATCGTGACGGCGCGACATTTTATATAGATCTGCAAGCGTCCCACCAGTTGAGTCTACTATGAAAAAAACCGCAGCAATCTTGATAGTTGAAGATGACAAATGGCAAGCTGAACAACATGAACGTGTTTTAAACCGAGCTGGCTATAATACAGCCGTGGCTTTGCACGCTTTGGCGGCAATCGAAGCGATTGACGACATTCACCCTGATGTGATTGTTTTGGACGTTTTATTGATTGGCAACACAGCGTTTACGCTATTACACGAACTGCAAACTTACAGCGATACAGGCAATATACCAGTTATCATGTGTACTAATATAGCTAGCGATTTGTCGATTGACGATCTAAAGCCGTACGGAGTTAGACTGGTACTTGATAAGACCAAGATGGCGCCAAAAGATTTAGTGTCTGCTGTGCAAAGTGTTTTGGTATGAGGTCCAAGCGAACGTCTGCTATTGTTCTACGCCGAACTAACTACGGCGAGGCTGATAGGATATTGCAATTATTAACGCCTGATGGCAAGCGTAGTGTGATGGCTCGTAGTGTTCGTCGCGAAAAAAGTCGGCTAGCAGGTGGTATTGAACTCTTCGCCATTTGCGAAGTTGTTATAACTGACGGCAAGGGTGATTTAGGCATATTGACGTCGGCCAGGTTGGCGCATTTCTTTAAGCATATCATGCAAGATTATGATCGGATGCAGTTTGCTTATCTGACGATTAAGTTAGTTTCAAGTGCTAGCGAAATGGTCGAAGGATCGGATTGGTATGATGTGCTGGCTGAAACTTTAGCTGGACTTGATGCGCCATCGATTCAACTTAGCGTTGTCCAAACTTGGTTTTATCTGCATTATGCGGCGCTAATGGGTTACGAATTAAGCCTGTGGCACGATACAACTGGTGAAAAGTTATTAGCCGATCAGACTTATCGTTATGACGCCGCCGAAAGGGGATTAAGGTTGGTAGGTGGTGGTGAATTAACATCCGAACATATCAAACTATTGCGGCTAATCGCAACTAGGCCGCTCAAGGTTATTGCGCAGATTGGCGGCTTGAATGAAATCATTAAAGATTGTTTACTGGTCGCTCGTGAACACGCAGCGCTATAAATTTTATAAATTACTGGTATAATATACATAAATATGAGCGAAAAAACTATGGAATCAATTATCAGCCTAGCTAAGCGCCGAGGCTTTGTTTATCAAGGTAGTGAAATATATGGCGGTATGGCTGGTATGTATGATTTTGGTCCATATGGCGTTGAATTACTTAATAACATCAAGGCTGCTTGGTGGAAAGAGAATGTTCAAAAACGCGAAAACTATTTTGGCCTAGATTCGGCTATGTTTAAAGACCCACGGGTTTGGGATGCGTCAGGTCATACGACTGGATTCTCGGATCCATTATCTGAATGTAAAAAGTGTAATACTCGTATTCGTGTTGACAAAGAACTGGAAAAGATTGGCGTTACCGCCGATGAGAAAATGTCCGAAGAACATTTAAACCAATTGTTTAATGACAACAAAGACAAAATTAAATGTCCAAAATGTGGTGCTAGCGATTTTACACCAGTTCGTTCATTTAATCTGTTAGTTAAAACCAATATGGGTGACTTTACAGGCGAGAATGTACAACCAGTTTATTTGCCAGGTGAAGCTTGCCAAGGTATTTATTTGAATTTCAAAAACGTCGTTGATACGACTCGGGCCAAGGTGCCATTTGGTTTGGCGCAAATCGGCAAAGCTTTCCGTAATGAAATATCACCACGTAACTTTTTGTTCCGTACTCGCGAATTTGAACAAGCCGATACCCAATATTTTATTCGTCCAAATGAAAATAAAGAGGCCTACGAAAGAATCAAACAAGAACGTTTTGACTGGTATGTCAAAATGGGTATCAAGCCTGAAAATTTGCGCTTTAAACAGCACGAAAATCTAGTATTTTACGCCTCTGACGCTTGGGATATCGAATATAATTATCCATCGTATGGCTTTGACGAGATGGAAGGAATTCATGACCGCACTGATTACGATTTATCTCAGCACTCTAAATTTTCTGGCGTCGATTTATCATACAAAGATCCATACACTGGTGAAAAATATATTCCTTGGGTATTGGAAACCTCAGCCGGCCTAGGCCGCATGTTGCTGGCATTTATGTCGGATGCTTATACCGAGGACATTGTTGGTGATGACAAACGAACAGTTTTGAAATTGTCGTATGATTTAGCGCCAATCAAAGTTGCGGTTTTCCCACTACTTAAAAACAAACCTGAACTTGTTGCCAAAGCCCGCGAAGTTTATGATAAATTAAAAGAAACCGTTCGCTGTGAATTCGATGACAACGGTAATATCGGTAAACGCTACCGTCGCCAAGACGAAATTGGTACGCCACACTGTGTTGTTATTGACTTTGATACCCTAACCGACGGTACCGTTACAGTTCGTGACCGTGATACAACCGAACAAAAACGTGTTGCCATCGCTGATTTATCTTTCGCCCCCACACGAGCCTAGTAATCTAGTTATTACTAGGTGTTAGTCGTGTGAATTATTATTGTGTCTAAAAATAACGGGGAGAATGTCATGAAAAGTAAAATTTTAGTTGTTAAATATGGGTCCAGTACTCTAACGGGTGGTAATGGACTGGATCAAAATAAAATTGATAGTTATGCGGCCAAATTAAATAACTTGCGCCAAGATTATCGGCTGGTTGTTGTCAGTTCGGGCGCCGTGGCAGCTGGACGAGCAATCCTGGGCAGTTCGAGGCAACTTCCGCGACTCTAGTATCTATGCCATGGTTGGTTCAGCGGCGCTAGTTGAAGCTTGGCGCCAAGCGTTTAATAAATTTGGCGTCAATGTTGGTCAAATCTTGGTGACATACAAAGACATCGAAGACCGAGTTGAAGGTGGCCGTTTAAAAAATGTCATCAATTCGGCAATTCGGCATGGAATCGTGCCAATTATTAATGAAAACGACGTCCTAAGTGATATCGAATTAGCGCGCCTGAGTTATGGCGGCGACAATGATGGTTTGGCGTCTAAAATTGCCGTGGCAATTGGCGCGACCGAATTAATGTTGCTGACTAATGTTGATGGATTACTGGATAAAAAAGGCAATACGGTGTCTGTTATTGATTCATGTAATATCAAAAAAGCTTTGATGTTGACCAGTGGCAAATCAAGTGCCGGCAGGGGAGGTATGCAGTCAAAAATTGAGGCCGCCATCCAAGCCAATTGGGCCGGTGTCAAGACCCACATTGGTAATCCATCAGCTGATTACGGATTAATACTAACAGGTAAAACTGGTACCAGTGTTCGATAATTAAAGCCAACAAAAAAACGCTAGATCTAGCGTTTTTTTGTTTGCAAAGTATAACTACTTTTTAGCAACTTTCTTTGGTTTCTTGACTGCTTTTTTCTTGTCTTGACCTTTTGCCATAGTAAATCCTTTCTTCTAGGCTTTTACGCCTCGGTAATATCATTATTATGCTAATGTTTAATAATATCAATACTCTTTGCAAGGATAATCCTTGCAAAAAAGTTGTCACTTTTATTTTTTATCTTAAACTGTAGTAAAATAGAGTTAATGATTACTTATTATACTGACGGTAGTTGCAGTCCTAACCCTGGTGCCGGTGGATTCGCGGTTATAAAAGACACTGAACTGGCCATAGTCGGCAGCGAACAAATGTCGACTAATATTCGCATGGAAGGTCGAGCGATAATCACAGCGCTAACAGATGCGGCTGGTAATGAATGCCAAATTTATAGCGATAGCGAATTTTGGATAAACGTTGCTACTAAATGGGGCGTCAGCTGGAAGGCTAATGGCTGGAAGAAAAAAGGTAGCGATATTAAAAACCTTGATATCGTTCAAGAATTATTTGCATTATATGAAAAATCTAACGCTCAATTAATTTGGGTGCGTGGTCATGTTGGCAATGTCAGCAACGAAATGGCTGATCAGTGGGCAAATCGGGCTCGTGACCAAAAATTGTTTGGCAAAATATTGTTATAAACAACCTGCCTTTGTTACAATAATTACTTAGTTATCACCTAAAAAAGAAAGCAAAAAATGGAAAAACCAAACGAACCGACCGATATTTTTTTATGGGCCAATAACATTGACGGTGTTAAAAAAGAGTTGGATGTCGAATTCTTTCTATTCAATAAACACTATACGCCATACACAACTAGCTTTAGTAGTGAATTAAATTCCCAAATTAAACCGTTATTTTTATACGATTTAATTAATTTTGTCACCATGGGCGCTGGTACTGGGTTATCGGTTAGGGATTTTGAGCTGTCTGAGGATGAAGACAACGTGCTGCTAAGGACGGACTTGGAAAAAGTCGGTCGCGCCGAAACTTTATTGCATTTAATCGAGCACCAACGTAATGATATCGTTGAATTCAGCGAACAAGAGCATGAATTTAAACGCATCAAAGGTATTTTGGCACGTTTTACTCGCAAGAATTCGCCTGATAAGCCTTTCTATGCTGTTAAGCAAATTTCGCAGGGTCAGGTGTTAAAAGGTGCCACCGCTTGGGAATTCCGTGATGGCAAATTCGGTGCCTTTCAGGCTGAAGTTGGCCTAAAAGTACCATCAGATAACCAGGTTTTGATTATCGACAAAGATATATTCGTATTTAATCAAAGCAAATTTGAACGATTATTTAACTACGATTACAAAAAGCAGGCCTTGGCCGACAAAAAAGTCGAAGAAATTGAAAAACACTTCCGACTCAGTTTTCCTGATGGTATGGATTTGCAATCACTAGTTCGTGAACGCAAAAAAACCGTCAATAAATTACAAAAAATCGAAGTTGGTGACATCAGCCAAGAGCAGGTGATTGAATATGCCGATGGCATGCAACTGGATTTGATGACTGATGACAAGGGCGCAATTATTATTATGGACGGCAACGACCTGGATGTTTTTGTGAACTTGATTAACGAAGATTATATCACCAGCGAAGTCACTGGTCGTCGCTATGAAGTTAAATCTAAAAAGCTGCTCGATGACCCTGAAGGCGAACCGCCAAGAGGCTAGATTGTACGTCGTTTCCTAATACGTATTATAGTGGTATGATTTTATCATAAGTTTTGTGGCAATAAACTAAAGGAGGTTATTATATGTTCTGTCATCAATGTGGCGCTAAAAATACTGAGGGTTCTAAATTTTGTAAGGATTGTGGTGAAGCTATTAACATTGCGCCTGCTCACTCGGCCGCTGCACATCACAATGAAAAAAATCTGATTAGTAATTTTGTCGGTGTTATGAAAAAATATGCCACATTCACCGGTCGCGCATCGCGTAGGGAATACTGGATGTTTTACCTGGCCTATATGATTGTAGCTATATCGTTTACTATTTTAAATGTAATCATAACGTCAGGTAGTCAAAGTAGCTATAGTTATAGCTATGGTTATGGATATAGTTATGGTTACGAGCCAAACCCAATTGCGATGATATTCTCGTTGGTAGAATTTGTATTCTTCTTGGCCATAATGATACCTAGCCTGGCCGTTGGGGTACGCAGACTTCATGATACCGGTCATAGCGGCGGTTTCTTGTTTATCAGCCTCGTCCCATTTATAGGCTCAATCATACTGCTAGTATCATTAGCGTCCGAGGGTGACAGCGGAAATAATTCGTACGGACATGAGCCTAAAAAAGCCTAATAATCGGTAATAGGCGCGGGTGCTAATTAAAAGCTTTTAGTCTATAATTAGATTAATGAAACAGGGGATGGCGCTCGAAGTTATGCTTTCGGGAGAAAGCGTGTTGCTAACCGGTCCAGCAGGGGCCGGCAAGACTTTTGTATTGAATCAATTTATTCGTTTGGCAAAGGCTGAAGGTAAACATGTCTCGGTGACGGCTACAACTGGCTTGGCGGCGACGCATTTGGGCGGTACGACAATTCATTCATGGAGTGGAATTGGCATCAATGACGAGCTCCATGCTGGTTTTGCCGACAATATGTCTAAAACGCGGCGCGAAATCATCGAAAAGACCGATGTTTTGATAATTGATGAGATTAGTATGTTGCATGATTTCCGTTTGGATATGGTTGATCAAGCTTGTCGATTGGTGCGCAAAAAAGATGAGCCGTTCGGCGGTATTCAGCTAATTATGAGTGGTGACTTTTTTCAATTACCGCCGATTAACCGCGGCGACAGTCGTGCTGGCGGCTTTGTCGTTAACAGCAATGTTTGGCATGAATTAGATCCAGCTATCTGTTACCTAAGTGAGCAATATCGTCAGGATGATGAAGAGCTATTGGACATTCTAAACTCGCTTAGATCTGGTGAGTTAAGGCGACATCATGCCGAAAAATTATTGTCACGGGTTGATGTTGTGCCCGAAGGCGACGAGGTAATTACCGAGCTGCATACCGTTAACGTGGATGTCGATAAGATAAATGATGCCCGTTTGGAAACGCTGGTAGGCGACGAACTTTTTTATACACAAACGACGACTGGTGGCAAAAATTATGTCGAAGCTTTGCAGCGATCAGTCCTGGCGCCAGCTACTTTACGTCTTAAAAAAGGTGCTTTGGTGATGGCGGTCAAAAATAGTTTAGACCGAAAATACGTCAACGGTAGTATTGGCACGGTGATAGATTTTGAAGCTGGTACTGAATATCCAATTGTTGAATTTCGAAATGGTAAAGTGGTGACAATGTCGCCTGACACTTGGGAACTGCGTGATGGCGATAAAAAGCGTGGCAGTATCACCCAAATTCCACTACGTTTGGCGTGGGCGATCACGGTTCATAAATCGCAAGGTATGACGCTAGATGCCGCCAAGATTGATTTACGAAAAGCCTTTGTTGAAGGTATGGGCTACGTAGCGCTCAGCCGAGTAAAAAATTTGCACAGTTTGTATTTATCTGGTATAAATCGCATGGCTTTACAGATTAGCGAAGACGCTAAGACAATTGATGTTTTGTTGCGCGATAAAGCGGCACGAGATCTAAAACGATTCGCCTATTTAGAAGAGGCGATTGCTAAGCGAAAAACCGAATTACCGGAAAAATCAGCCAAAAAGGCTAGTGGTTGGGCTGAAAAGATCGCCAAAATGCGCGAGACTCATCCCAATGCCTACAAACCCTGGGAGCCAAAACAAGATGCATTATTAAAAGAAAAATTTCAAAATGGCGCTACAATCAAAGAATTAAGTCAGCTGCTAGGACGCCATGAAGGCTCCGTCACGATGCGCCTACAAAAGCATTTTGGCGATGATATAGTACAATAAGCTTATGCAACAACGAAATTATGAATCACTGACTAGTCAAGTTACTAGTCGTGACGTTGATGATCTAAAAAGCCTGTATGCTCAAAAAAAATCTCAAATAGTTAAGCAAAGTATTATCCTGCTAATAGTATTCAGTACTTTGTCACCGGCATTAATACTGACAACTCAAATTGATGTTAGTAGTTTAGTTTATATTTTAGGATGGGTCGGTCTGGCGTCTATTATCGCAGTTATATTTGGCATATTGATAATTAATCAGCAGACAAAAAAGTGGCAACAAGCTGTCAGATTGAATCGCTTCGCCCAGGCTAACGGTTTAAAGTTTACTCCTACTATCACTAATCCTGTTCGTGACGGAATGATCTTTAATATTGGTCGCAGCCGTAGCGCCAATAATATTTTAACTAGTACGTCATTTAATCCGTTTGAGATTGCGAACTACACCTATATAACTGGATCGGGAAAGAATTCGCGTACTTATAATTATGGCTATATTATGGTTCAGCTTGATCGAAATTTGCCGCACATGGTATTAGATTCCAAGGCTAATAATACCAATATTTTTGGCATTTCATTTAGCGATTTGCCTGTAAATTTTGACAAAGATCAAAAGTTATCACTGGAAGGTGATTTTGACTCGCATTTTACGCTATATGCGCCCAAAGATTACGAACAAGACGCTTTGTATATATTCACGCCAGATTTGATGCAATTATTTATTGATGACTCATTAAATTTTGATGCGGAAATTATTGATAATAAATTGTATATTTATTCGAATAAACAGTTTGATTTGAATGATCAGGTGTTGTTTCAGCGTTTATTTAACGTTATCGATAAGGTGGCTGCGAAAGTTGAATCGCAAACCGACCGATACGTTGACGACAGAGTAGGTAGCGCCCTCAATAACGTGGTTGCCCAGCCTGGGCGTCGGTTAAAGATTAGCCAACCTTGGGTGATTATTATTGTTGTAGCCTTTTACGCTATCTATTTCGCTTATACATTTTTGTATCCTTTTCTGTCGATAAAATAGTCCCTAATGTATAATAGATAGTAATGAATGAGCCATTTGCGAAGAATGACATCAAGATTGCTTTAGTCGGTGGCGGAACTGGTAGCTTTACTTTACTGTCGGAACTGAAAAACCACACCAAGCAGTTAGCGGCGATTGTTAATATGGTTGACGATGGTGGTAGCACCGGTATTTTGCGTGACGAACTGGGCACTTTGCCGCCAGGTGATGTCAGGCAATGTTTAGTGGCACTTAGCGCTTCACCCAAGATACGTGATCTATTTAATTATAGATTTGAAGAAGGTACTTTTGGCGGACACTCGTTCGGCAATATATTACTAACCGCACTTGAAAAGGTGACCGGAAGTTTTAGTGAAGCTGTTAAAACTGCATCAGAGATTTTGCGTGTTAATGGCACCGTTATCCCAGCGACGTTGGATAACGTTCGCCTCAAGATGGAATGGCCTAACGAAGGTGTTATTTTGCAAAACCAACACGTTGTGGCATTAGATAATTTCAAAAACGATCCGCGCCAGGCAATATTGTCACATGTGCCAGTTGCAACCGCTAATCCAATGGCGATTAAGGCGATCGAACAAGCTGATATGGTAGTTATTTCACCAGGCGACATGTATTCATCGCTAGGGCCGCTGCTGGTAATTGATGGTATTGCTGAAGCTTTAAAAAACACCAAAGCGGTTTGCTTTTATGTCTGTAATCTGGTTACAAAACAAGGTCAAACTGCAGGCTTTACGGTCAGCGACCATGCTGGCGAGATTGAACGTTTTGTTGGTGCACCTTTTTTGGATTATGTTTTATACAACAAACAGCAGCCAGCGGCTGATGTCGCTCATCGTTACAAAGAAGAGAATGCTTTCTTAGTCAAAATTGATAAGGCTAAATTAAATAAAGCCACTTATCAAACTGTTGCCGGAAATTTTTTGGGTGAGATGGCGCCAAGTAAAAAATCAAGTGTTTTGCCGCTGAGACGATCATTGATCCGTCACGATGCCAAAGCTGTTGCTAAGGCTTTAATTGAAATTTACGATGCAAAAGATTGACACATTCTACGTACTAGATTTTGATAGGTGCTTGGGTGATATTGAAGCCAGCTTTGATCTGCTAAAGGAAGTAGTCGAGGTACTAGCTGATAATAGTGGCCAGGCCTTGCAAGCGGCTCGCCATCAGGTTGAATCAAGTGGCGGTTCGTTTAATGCTTTGAAGCATCTAGCCGAACTCAATCCTGATATGGATTTAACTGCTGTTGGTGACCTGTTTATGCGGCGCGCTAGTCAAAAACCAGGCCGATTACTAGAACCAGGTGCGGTTGAGTTAATTGATTTTTTAATTTCAACTAATCGTGATTTTTGCATTATGAGTTATGGTGATGCCAGATGGCAGATCTTAAAGATTAATGCCGCTGGTCTCGGTGAAGTATCGAACGTCATTGTGTCTAGCAAGATGAAAAGTAACTATATTACACAGTGGCAAGATTCTAAATCGGGTGAGTTTATTATACCGGCCGACTTTTTTGCAAATCAACAGCCAAGGTTGGCCCATGAAGTCGTACTGGTCGACGATAAACAGTTGGCTTTTCAGGATTTAGCTAGCGGTGCAAGAGGTTATTTAGTCGCTGGTAAACAGCGAACAGCCGCTAATAATCGACATTCAATTGCTATGCCATCATCTGTCAAAGTCGTAACCCGAGTTGACGAGATTATAACCCAAGAATTGTTATTAGAGGGGCGGCGATAGTGGTTGGTGAAGTCGGTCCAAAATTCTCAAAGAAATTTTTGTGGGGTGCGGCCACGGCTGCGCACCAAGTTGAAGGTGGCAATCACAACCAATGGACTGTCTGGGAATTAGAAAATGCTAAAGTTAGAGCTACCCAGGCCGAATATCATATCAATGATTATGCCAGCTGGGATCGCATCAAAAAACAGGCCAAAAACCCCAATAACTACGTGTCTGGTATCTTAGCTAATCACTATGAACGTTATGAAGAAGATTTTGATTTGTTGCAAAAAATGCATATGAATGCCTATCGATTCAGTATCGAATGGTCGCGAATCGAGCCAGAATGCGGTGTTTGGAATCAGGAAGAAATAGAGCACTATAAGCGTTACATTGATGCGCTAAAACAGCGGGGGATTGAGCCAATTGTGACTTTATTTCATTTTAGTTTACCGGTTTGGTTTGCTGAAAGAGGTGGCTTTGAAAGGCGTTCTAACGTCAAATATTTTACCCGTTTTGCTAAAAAAATTGTTAGCGAACTTGGATTGAGCGTTAAATATATTATTACGATTAATGAAATTGAAGTTTACGCAGTTCAAAGTTACTGGTTTCAGGATTGGCCACCGGCTGTCCATAGCCCTTATACGTTCTGGCGAGTGATTAACAACTTAACTTATGCCCATCGCCAAGTTGCCAAATCTATCCACAAGGTAAGTCGGCATTATAAAGTTTCAATTGCCAAGAACTCGACCTATATCTATCCGGGTGATAATGCCTGGTCTAGTCGTGCTAGCGCGGCAGTGATGCAATATATTGCCGACGATTATATTGTCAAAAAGGTTATAAAACATTGTGACTTTTTGGGCGTTAATTATTATCAATCTCAAAGAGTCTACGGACATCGGATCCATAACCCCGAAGATATTGTGAGCGATTTGGACTGGCCGATGACGCCTGGCGATATTCAATATACAGTTGAACGATTGTATCGTAAATATAAAAAGCCGATTATTATCACCGAGAATGGCTTAGCCGACGAGCGAGACGCTAAGCGTCAATGGTGGATTACTCAAACTCTAATCGGTTTACAGGCGGCTATGAAAAACGGCGTTAAAATTGACGGCTATTTGCACTGGAGTCTGATTGATAATACTGAATGGTCGTACGGAAAATGGCCGCGGTTTGGTTTGGCGTCAGTAAACTACGCTACAGGTGAAAGAACTCTGCGTCCTAGTGCTCTTTGGTTCGGTCGTGTTATTAAAAAAATACGTGGTATTTAAGCCTAAATTAACCTCTGTTAGTTAAGTTGTTTATCCACAGAACTGTGAACAAACCTGTTTTTAGTTATATATAATGTCAAAATTGGGTATTGAAGTGGTTAATTGTGGGTAGTATAGTTAGACTCAGTGGAAAGAAGTGGGTAACACCACCACACACAAAACAAACAACCACTAAATATTAAAATAACTAAACGGGGCCGATAAGAAGTATAAACATGGCAAACGTAGATTATTTCGAACGGAAGCTTGACGACAAGCGTCGGTTAACCATACCGACTGAACTTCGAAATGAATTTGCAAGCGGTGTTGTGCTGACTAGAGGCTTTGGCCATTACTTGCATCTATATCCAAAACAAGTTTGGGATAGGGAAGTCGAACCGTCACTAGGTAGCAGCATTTTTGATGAAAGAATCGCTGACCTCACTGTACGATTCAGGCGTGGCAAGACCGAGGCAGAACTTGACCAAAAACAAGGTCGAGTAACAGTTGAGCAACATTTGCTTGATTATGCTGGGATTGACAGGCAAGCGGTCGCAATCAGGGTGGGCGTCTATTGGCGCGTAATGTCACCCGAAACTGACGTTTAGGTAGATTAATCAATCTGTTCTTTAAAAATTTATTCACACTATAAGAAACAAGAAAACTCTCGAGATCAACTATCTGGTAGTTAGGCAAAAAACAAGCGTGGGCTACGAGACCACATTAAAAAACTCGCGCACTTTAGTTCAACAAAAAACACACCTCCCAAAAAACTCCACCTCACACATAAGTCTCTCAACCGAAGAATCAAAACAGATTGTGATTTGCCTTTGGCAACCACTGTCATGATTATTCGGAAACTTATAAATAAAAAACAAACACAACTACAAAAACAAACAGCCATAGCTACCAGTTAGGTGATCTCGAATCGTCATCGTGTTATCATGAGAAGCGAAATGAGTACAATACCACCACAAAAACTAATACATGTTCCAGTTTTGCTAGAGTCGACGCTTGAGCTACTTAAGCCACAGCCCAGAGAGAGCTATCTCGATCTGACTGCGGGTTACGGAGGTCATGCTAAACGAATTCTAGATATAACTGGAAATTATGCCGAATCTGTCTTGGTTGATCGTGACGACTACGCCATAAAGCGTTTGGAGCCATTATCGGACAAGGGAGTGCGGCTATTGCACACCGATTTTGTGACTGCTGCAAAGCAGTTAATAAAAGAGGGGCAAACATTCAACATTATACTAGTTGATTTGGGGGTGTCATCACCACAACTCGATCAGTTTGAGCGAGGGTTTTCCTTTACAAATAGTGGTCCGCTAGATATGCGCATGGATCGAAATCAAGTTACTAATGCAGAAACATTAGTCAACACAGCTTCGGTCACAGAACTTACGCGTATCATTACTCAATACGGTGAAGAACCGATTGGTTTAGCTAAGACGATTGCTAACGCTATTGTCGTTAACAGACCACTGTCTAAAACAGGAGAACTCGCTGATCTGATCAAACAAGTATATCGTGGTAAATGGAAAAAAATTCATCCAGCCACTCGCACCTTTCAAGCAATCCGGATTGCAGTCAACGATGAGCTACGGCAAGTCGAAGATTTGTTGCCACTTTTGCCCGACCTGCTAAAACCAGGCGGGCGAGTCGGCATCATTAGCTTTCACAGTCTAGAGGATCGATTAGTCAAACGTTATTTCAAAGATCAG
Source organism: uncultured bacterium (assembly GCA_903900345.1). Classification (GTDB taxonomy): domain Bacteria; phylum Patescibacteriota; class Saccharimonadia; order Saccharimonadales; family Saccharimonadaceae; genus UBA1547. Next base: position 51,614 of record CAIUMO010000022.1, read on the forward strand.
TTTGACGATGGACTCGAAGCTGTACTTCTGCCACTGACCAAAAAGCCAATCGCCGGAAGCATTTACGATGTTCACAACCCGCGTGCCCGTAGCAGCAAGTTACGAGCCGCAGTGAAAAAATAAAACAAAAATAAAAGGAAGGGGCAAAACACCATGCCAATTCACATCGCAGTACAGTACGCAGACGTCGCTCAATCGGTGATCGTTCGCGTTAAGTAATTAAATTTACTATAGCCCCGTCAAACTGACGGGGCTCCAAAACAAAAAATAAAATAAACAGAGATTCCACCACAATGTCTTATCAAATTGCTCAAAATTACAGTAGTCGTCGTCAGCAAAACTGGTCGCGCAATCAGAATACTGTTGCTTTTGTTTCAGCTATTAAACTTGGTCCAGTGACTAATGTCGTAATAATTGCCTTAATGGTTACGATACTTGGCTTAATATATTTGACACAAGCAACTCGCGCCACCGGTTATGACTATGCAACCCAAAAAATTGATAGTCAAATTGCAGCTCTTAATGAGCAAAAAAGTGATCTAGAAATTGAGAATGCAAAACTGACCTCACTTGAAACTGCTAAAAACAGTAGTGTTGCTTCGACAATGACGACGCCGGCCACTACAGAATACGCTCAATAAATACTATGAATCTGGAACTACAAAAAGGCAGTCGGTCCAAGACTTTAGCCGCCATATTATTTATAACTATGGCTGTTTTTGTTGGTCGACTATTTTATTTGCAGATTATCCAGCATGATTATTATGTCGGAGTTGCCAACCAAGAACAGATTAAACGTCTGGCGATTCCAGCTAAACGCGGCCTTATCTATGCCTTAGACGGCCAAACACCAGTGCCATTGGTTATGAACCAGACGGTTTATACTGTTTTTGCTGACCCCAAGACAACGACTGATGATACCAAGATAATTGATACGATTCGCAAAATAGCTGGCGGCAACGCTTGCCCCGATTTGCAGGCTCTTTTAAATAAAAAAGATAGTCGTTATCAAGTTTTAGCTACCAGAATCACAAGGTCTCAAGCTGACAAAATCAAACAAGAGAATCTTAATGGCGTCGGTTTTCAAGAAGAGTCACAGAGAGTTTATCCCGAAGGTTCATTAGCAGCGCAAACACTTGGCTTTGTTGATTTTAGCGGCGTTGGTCGTTATGGCGTAGAAGATAAACTGAACGACGAGTTAACCGGTACCGATGGTTTATTGCAATCTGTAACTGATGTCAGAGATGTGCCGTTGACGATCGGCAATAATAATATTAATCGTCCGGCGGTTAATGGTAAGAATGTCGTGCTTAGTATTGATCGCAATGTTCAGTCGCATGTTGAACAAGCTTTGTCTGACGGTCTAAAGCGTACCGGCGCAACCAGAGGTAGCGCGATTGTTATGGATCCACAAACTGGCCAAATTATGGCTATGGCTAATCTGCCAACTTATGATCCAGCTAAATTTAATCTAGTTTCAGATGTTGCCGCCTTTAATAACGCAGTCGTTTCAGCGCCTTATGAGCCAGGATCGGATGTCAAGACTTTGACGATGGCGACTGGTATCGATAAAGGTGTTGTCACGCCGGATGCCACTTATAACAACACGGACTATATTAAAGTCGACGACCGAACAATTACTAATGCAACCTTGGGCCAGACTGGCGAGATTACGTTTCAACACGCTTTGAACTGGTCACTTAACACTGGGTTTGTAACGGTTGCTGAACGTTTAGGCGACGGTAAAAGCATTACTCGTGGTGCCAGGGATACCATGTATGATTATTTCTATAATCGATTCCATCTGGGGCAATTGACTGGTGTTGAGGTAGCAGGTGAGACTGCCGGTACGGTTGTATCACCAACTACGTCTGAAGGCAACGCCGTGCGTTATTCTAATATGGCTTTCGGTCAAGGTCTGGATGCTACGATGGTGCAAGTTGCCTCGGCATTTGGTTCAATCGTCAATGGTGGCAAATATTATAAACCAACAGTGATAGCTGGTGTTGTTGATGCCAGTGGTAAGTACATAGCTAACAAAATTACTCAACCTTCAATGCAAATCGCTAAATCGACGGCCGATCAAGTTCGATCGATGACTCATGTTGCCAGGGATACCTTTTTCGCTAGCCTGGACCGTCCTGGTTATTATATAGGTGGCAAGACTGGTACTTCACAGGTGATCAAGAACGGTGTTTATTCAAGCGACGAGACAGTTGGCACTTATCTTGGTTATGGTGGTAGTGAAGATTTGTCCAGATATGTCATAATGATACAGGTATCTGGTGACAATAAGTTATTGCAGGGCGCCAGAGATGCCCTGCCAATCTTTACAGATATATCTAACTGGATGTTAAATTATTTAGAGATACAACCGAAAGGCTAATATGGAACATACATTAATGCAATTAACTCACGGTCTAGCCAGCACATTTATTTTAAGTGTTAGCGCTTTTTTGATAGCAATGCTTTTGACGCCGCCTTATACGTTCTTGGCGTATCGATTCAAATTCTGGAAGAAACAACGTACGACCAGTACGACTGGCGAGAAACTTGAGATTTTTAATAAATTACATGCCGACAAATTCAGGCGCAATATCCCAACTATGGCCGGAGTTGTCTTTATAATTGCGATTGCCGTTGTGACGCTTGCTTTTAACCTTAATAGAGGTCAAACTTGGTTGCCACTGGCGGCTTTGATCGGTGGGGCTGGCGTTGGTCTGTTGGATGATATTATTAATGTCCGTGGTTATGGCAAGGGTGTCGCTGGCCTGCGTTCAAGCTTAAAATTTGTCATGATCGCTATTATTGGTTTGGTGCTTGGCTGGTTCTTTTACGCTAAGCTTGGTGCTGTCGCTATTCATGTGCCTTTCATTGGTGATCTAGCTTTGGGCTGGGGGATTATTCCATTATTCGCTTTTGCAGTTATCGCAACTGGTAATGCTGTTAATATCAGCGACGGTTTAGACGGTTTAGCCGGTGGTCTAGCCGGAATTAGTTTTGGTGCTTTTGGAGTTATCGCTCTTTTGCAGTCACAATTTATTTTAGCTGGTTTTTGTTTCACGGTCGTCGGCGCATTATTAAGCTACCTGTGGTTTAATATTTATCCAGCCCGATTCTTTATGGGCGATACTGGCAGTTTTGCACTTGGGGCTTCACTCGGTGTTGTGGCTATGTTAACTAATACACTTTTATTACTACCGATTATTGGTATTGTCTTTGTAGCCGAAGCTGGCTCAAGCTTGATTCAAATCTTTAGCAAAAAGGTGTTTAAGCACAAAATATTTATCTCGGCACCAATTCACCAACACCTGCAGGCGACTGGTTGGCCTGAGACCAAAGTCACTATGCGTTTTTGGGTGATTGCGAACGTAGCTGCCTTTATTGGTGTATTAATGGCTCTAGCTGGTGGTAGTATTTAATGTTTTCAGAGAGCGCTCAATTCTCTGAGGTTACATCTGTTCGTCGCCACAGACCTGATTATTTGATAGTCCTGTATATGGGACTGCTGATGCTACTTGGCCTTGTTATTATGTATGCCATTGGCCCACAGCGAGCTAACGTCCTTAATAACGCCTATGGCAGTAATTATGGCGATACCTATTTCTTTGGTAAGCAGGTTGTTAGTTTGTTATTTTCACTTGCTGCTTTCGCGGCTATAGCTTCTATTCCTTATAATCTGGTGACCAAGAACGCTGGTAAGATATTATTGTTTGCCCTTGGAGCTTGTGCATTACTGGCGATTGCCGGCTGGGCTCATCTGGGCATTGCCCAGCAATCCCTAGGTGCGACACGCTGGTTTAACTTGGGGCCACTTGGCAGCTTGCAACCGGCTGAGCTATTGAAATTTGCCATCCTAGTGTTTGTAGCTGGTTTTTTAGGAGTAAAAGTCAAGCAAGGCAAACTTAACGACGTTAATGAGACGCTAATTCCACTGGCTGTTTTGACGGCAATTTCAATGTTATTTATAGTCGTAATCCAAAAAGACTTAGGTACGGGCGTATCGTTGATGACGATTATTATGACGATGTTGATTGTTGGCGGCATCAATAAACGCATTGGCGGTATTATCTTGATGACTATAATTGCAGTTGGCACCGTCATGATTATCAGCGCGCCGCACAGGCTTGATCGAATCGTTACGTTCTTTAAAGGTGATGATACGTCTTCTAGTGATGCTGGTAGTTACCATATCGAGCAGGCCAAGGTAGCGATTGGCACTGGTGGCTTATTTGGCGTAGGGGTTGGTAATAGCATTCAATCAACTGGCTATCTGCCAGAAGCGACCAACGACTCGGTCTTTGCGATTATGGGTGAGACATTTGGATTCGTCGGTCTAGTGACGATATTGATATTATTTGGAGCTTTATTGATGCGTCTGCTCAAGATAATGGATCATTTAATTGACGTTAGGCTAAAGTTAATCGTAGCTGGCGTCTTTGGTTGGTTAGGGTCGCATGTTATTCTTAATGTAGCCTCAATGATTGGGATATTCCCATTAACGGGCATTACTTTGCCATTACTTAGTTTTGGCGGAACGAGCATGCTATTCATTACGGCGGCATTAGGACTGGTATTTCAGCTATCACATTACACAGTTAATTCGTTAAATCTAAAGGAGGCGCAACATGAGAATTTTAGCGGTCGGCGGGGGCTCGGGCGGTCACGTCACGCCAGTCGTGGCAGTTTTACGCGAGGTTAGACAGTCGCATCCAAAAGCAGAGATACGATTTTGGTGTGATAATAAATTTGCTGTTCAGGCTAGCGAGATTATGGAACATTTTGACAAAAATATTCCAGTTCAAACTATTATTGCCGGTAAATTACGTCGTTACCATCACTTGTCTTTAATGCGTCAATTAATGTGGCCGTCGTTGGTATTATCAAATATTAGAGATGGTTTTTTGGTGATCGCTGGTTTTTTTCAGAGTACAATTAAATTGATCCTTTGGCGACCAGACGTTGTCTTTACTAAGGGCGGCTATGTCTGTTTACCGGTTGGGATTGCGGCGCATTTGCTACGAATTCCACTGGTTGTCCATGATTCTGATGCTCACCCAGGTTTAACTAATCTTATTTTAAGCAAGTGGGCAACAGCTATTGCCACTGGTGCGCCACTGAAATACTATCCTTATCCAGCCAAAAAATCACGTTATGTTGGTATTCCAGTTGCGCCAGAATTTCATGAATTTTCTGACAAAGAGCGTCAAGCCGCCAAAGAGAAGTGGGGGATAAGTAGTAAATACCCACTGGTAGCCGTCACTGGTGGTGGGTTAGGCGCAAGTCGGATCAATGACGCCATAGCCTTATCACTTGATGAACTGATGCAATTTTGCTCAGTTATTCTTGTTTCTGGCATGTGGCAATATGATGAGCTAAAGTCGATTACGCCACCAAATAGTGATCGTTTTCAACTACATTCGTTTATATCACGTGACATGGCGTCATTATTAGGTGCGGCTGACGTGGTTGTGACGCGAGCCGGAGCGACGACTATCCTTGAACTAGCCGCTTTGGTAAAGCCAACAATCTTGGTTCCAAATGGCCGGCTGACTGGCGGCCACCAGCTTAAAAATGCTGCTGTCTATCTTAAAGAAAACGCCGTTAAGGTAGTTGACGAAGCCTTAATAGTTGATAATCCTCAGGTTTTGGTCTCGGAAATTCATGACGTCTTATCTCATCCTGAGGCTTCACGCAAGATGGCGCAATCATTTGCTGCGTTTGCGCGTCCTAATGCGGCACGAGATGTTGCGAATATGATAATTTCAAGTGTTAAATAGTTTATAATATAAACATAAGTGAAATTTTTTACTAAAAAACAGGCAGATATTCCTAGGCGTAGACTGACAACAGTCGATTCTTCAATATCGAGTCCTACTAGCTCGGATATATTTAAGCGTAATCGGACATTGACTGGTACGACTTCTAATCGTCTAGATAGCCTTAATATCGTCAAAGCTGGACTTGAATCACCCAGGTCTCATGTCCATCATTTAACTAATAAACGTCGCAAGGTTTTTAGCATTTTTTTGGTAGTTGTTGCCTGTATTGTTATCTTATGGACGCTGGTTAGTCATTTTACGGCTACAGTTGTAATCAGCACTGGCTCCGCTCTTTCCAGGTCTGTGGATAGCTCTAGGTATGAAACTGTTGTTCAAGATTATTTCGCGGTCAATCCACTGAGTCGATTTCAATTCTTTTTAGATCAGGCGGCGCTATCAGCCTATGTGGCGAACAAACTAACAGAAGTTGAATCTGTGATTAATAAAGGCATGGTTAATATTGGTGCGACTAGTTTTGCTATTACCATGCGAGTGCCGGTCGCTGGCTGGAAAATCAATGACAAACAATATTTTGTTGACACCAAAGGTGTACCGTTTGATCAGAACTACTTTGCGGCGCCAATAGTTCAGATCATTGACAATAGTGGTGCATCACTTCAAACTGGCGAGGCCAGTGTTAGCAAGCGATTTTTGGGCTTTGTTGGTCGGATTGTATCACTTGCCAAAGACAGCAGTTACACTGTTACTCAAGCTATTCTACCCGCCAATACCACTAGAGAGCTAGAAATAAAGTTAAAAGAAAATAACTTGTTGGTAAAATTATCGATAGACCGTCCAGCAGGGGAGCAAGTAGAGGATATGAGTAGGGCAGTGCGGTATTTTGTTAGCCATAATCAGACTCCAGCTTATATTGACGTTCGAGTTAGCGGCAGAGCTTTTTATAAATAAATTTTAGGAATGGCTATCTAAAAAGTAGTATACCCTAGCTCCTCTACTCTATGTTCTAAATTTGTTCTATTTTTTGTTTAAAATGCAAATCGATAAAAAAACATATTCCAATACAAATTTAAGAAAAAGCAAATATTTAAGGACGGGTGAGCAGAGGAGCGCGCCAAAAGAGAGACGGACTGTGGATAACAATTTAACAGCAGTTCGAGCCTAAAATGCCTAATAATGCATTAAACGCGATCCATGTAATGCAGTTGAAGCTTTAGTTATTTAAATAGAATAAAATATCTAAAATAAATATGATTAACATCCCAATTAGAGGGATATATCACACTACTCCGGCCAATAGTAGTCTTATTAGTTGAATGCTTAACCATCTATTGTTAATATACCTAATGTCGTAAAAGATATATTGTGCGACACAAAGTCTATGTATGAATTATGAACGATTTATTTCTCTGCTTGTCACTATTGCTTTGATTTTTATAGCTACTTTTAAATTTCATTTAATATTACTATTCTCCGGCCTTGGCTTTTGTTTTTTAAATCATCGTTATTGTTCATGGCGACTAATTATGTTAACAATTTATATTATTTTGATTTTTATCACAGTTGAAGCTTTTGACCTATATTGTGGCTTAGGCTGGCTTTTGTTGACCTATATATAGTGTTCTATTTTTGTTCTATATCACGTTAACTAAAATAAGCCTGCCGATATGTAGGCAGGCTTATTTTAGAAGATTATATAATCTAATAAATCGCTTTTATTTTTTGAGGCTTTCAAGGTAAGCGCTAACCTTGGCAACTAGATCTGGTCCCTCGTAGTCTGATTTAATCAGATACATATCAGCGCCGCGTTGCAGAGCTTTTTGTTTCTCTTGATCTTGAGTTAAGTTAGAGATGACTATGACGTGTAGCTTTAATGAAGTATTGTTTTTAAGCGCTTCCAAAACCTCAAAGCCATTCATCTCTGGCATCATAACGTCTAGCAAGATGATGTCGGGTACGAGCTCAACAGCGTCAGTGATACCGTCTAGGCCGTTGTTGCTGGTCTTGACATCATAACCCTCGGCTTCAAAGGCGTATCGATAAAGTTGTTGTATATCCGTGTTGTCTTCGATGATTAAAATTTTACGTTTTGCTTCGCTCATGGTAGTTATATCCCCTATTGTTTATGTAATCTATGATAGCGTATCATTATCATTTTTGCTACTCATCGCCACCGTAAAACAAAAAGTACTGCCTTCGCCAACCTTGCTTTTAACCCAAATCGTTCCACCTAGCTTTTCCACTAGTTCCTTACAGATAGCCAAGCCTAATCCAGTGCCGCTAGTCTGTCGTTGTAGAT
>CAIUMO010000023.1 GCA_903900345.1 uncultured bacterium
TAAATACGTTCAACACCACTTGGTTCAGTGCAGATGGATGCGTAGCGGTAGCGGAGGCCAAGCGCCACGTGCTGACCACTTCGTGGTCACACGTAGAGTGGCCATCTGCCTGGACTAAGTGGTGGTGAACGGCAGAAAAGATGAAACTTGGGGTGAAGTGAGCGGGGCTAAACCTATTTATCGTCAATAATCCGCTGAGCATCCGACTGTGAATCAAGGACTTGCTTGACTTGTTCTAGACTAATATCAACACTACTACCAGCTTCAATATCACCGGATAACATCTGCTTAGCAACCGTATTCTCGACCGCGCGTTGTACAACACGACGCATTGGACGAGCGCCCAAACGAGGATCATAACCAGCCTCAACTAGATATTTTTTAGCCTCATTAGTAACATTAACCGTCACCTTTTGAGGCTCTAACGTCTTGTTGACACCAACCAGTATTAAATCAACAACCTGTAAAAGCTCATCTTTGGTCAGCGGCTTAAACATCACAATCTCATCAAAACGGTTCAAAAATTCCGAACGAAATTGATTACTACTAATCAGCTCATTAACAAACTGCTCTTCAAACTTCTCAATGTCATGTCCCCTATCGATATATTCACGGATCCTGTCGGCACCAGCATTACTGGTAGCAATTACTATGGCATCACGAAAGCTAATCTCGCGATTCTTAATATCCCTTAGGATACCCTCGTCTAGCATTTGCAATAAGGTCGATAAAACATTAGGATGAGCTTTTTCAATTTCGTCTAGCAATACAACACTAAAGGGCTGCTTCATAACGCGAGCCGTCAAACTATTGGTATTGCCAGCACCATCAGCGATTAAACGTTCAACGTCATCACTGTTAGCGTATTCATTCATATCCAAGCGTATAATACGATCTTCGCCGCCAAAATATATTGCCGCCAAGGCCTTGGCTAGCTCTGTCTTGCCAACACCAGTTGGACCCAAAAACAAGAACGTACCAATTGGTCGATTCTGGTTGCGTATACCTGATCGTGCGCGTCGCAGGGCATCACTGACGACCTTGACCGCTCTGGATTGATTAATCATTCGATGATGGATTAAATCTTCTAAGTTCAGTAATTTATCACGTTCATCGTCATCAGTCACCGAGCTAACTTTAATATCCAGTGTCTTTTCAATTGATTGCTGAACCGATCGAGCTGTCACCAAACCATTGTCACTATAATTGGCAGCCGATTCTAACAAATTTAAGGCTTTACCTGGCATCGCCAGATCATGAGCATAACGCTCACTTAAACGATAGGCTTCAATCAAAGCTTGATACATATAAGTTACACTATTTTCAAATTCAGTAATTATTGACCGATCTTGCATAATTGTCATAGTTTCAGACTGAGTAGCTGGTTTAATATTAATGCGGTTCAAAGTATTGATAATTTGCGGATTACGATTACTGATTTTGAGATATTGTTGCTCGTCCATTGTTAAAATCATTCTTAAACTACCAGCCTCAAGAATTGGCAAAATAACATTGGCAATATCAACCGACCCAATACCATCTTCGAAAAATAATTGCGCATTATCCAGGCAGATAATTATATTCTTTGCCTTATAGGCCTCATTTAAAATTTGTGGTACTAATTGTTCAAGCTCACCTCGACCAGAGGCTGCCGCAATTAATGACGACGCCTCCAGAATAAATACTTGTCTAAATTTTAAATCGGCTGGAATATCAGCGGCTGAGTCCATTAAACTTGTAGCAAAAGTATGAATAATTTGGGTCTTGCCGACACCGTTTGATCCAACCAAAACTGCATTCTGACGACCTTTTTTGCGACTAAATACATCCACAATCTGCCCCAGCGCCTCTTCATGAGCCGCTAACTTTAATGTAAAAGTACTATCATTGCTACTCATTTGACTGATATTAGTTCCAAAATGATTTAAAAGTGGTGTCCAACCAAACGACCAATCACGGGCAATGCCACGAGTCCGCTTAGGTGTATTATTAATTAAATTAATTAGGTGGTCGTACCACTCAATACCATGAATTAGATCGTCAATATTTAATTGTAAATGCCCCAGTAAGGCCTGATAGTTCGGAGCGCATTTAATCAAGGCGACAGTCAATACGGCAGCCGAAATATTAGGGCTACCAACTTGCTGACGCAAACCCCAAGCTTCCTGCCAAACCGTCTGCATATCAGATTCGTCGACAGAAGTTAGATTTTGCAAAAAGCTGGCACCAATACCAAACCTGACCATAAAAAATTGACCGCCCGAACTAGCGCTAACTATGGTCGCAACTTCCCGTGGCGTTGGCCGACGCGACAAATGACCTAAAATATCAGCTGATAAAATATCGTCAATTGACTGCGTATTTGATACAGCCACTAGATTCTTTAACTCACCGTTACGCCATTCAACTATCATCGCTGGTATCGTCGCAAAACCGATTAAAACCCAGCCAAACGCTATTTTTAAAATAATAAGATAAAAACCAGTGACTAATAGCATCAGTAAGACTACCGACAAAATCGTAAGTGTAATTTTGCTAAATTTAACAGCGATACGAGCTTTATCGGCCCGAATACTTTTGTACTTAAAGTTTATCTCATGGTTCATGATGGCGTCCATCCAATCACCCACATGATTAATCCAGCTATGGGTAGTAGCGGAATTATCAGCCAACAGATCAAAATAATGGATCCAAAGATAGACTGCAATAGCATAACTACCAGTCCCGCCATGATCACGAACGTTCGGACGATTGAACCAATAATACGCGATAATAACCTGTCAAAAAAAGCTCGAAATCTGTCGTTAATTGAGCCGATCGCTTTACCAGTCGAAATTTGCTTGAATGGCGCAAAAAGCGTCGAAACCAGTAGGCCGACAGAGAAAAAGTCAGCCGTAGCTTTTAAACGGCTTCTTTCCAGCTGAAATCTCTCGATCCAGCCATGACCGTACCACCAAGACAATATACCCACCAAAAACATGTCACTATTATAGCTGCTTACGTTATAATAGACCATATGTCAAAGCCTCTTGTTACGATTTTAGGCAAAGCCGTTCGGAATATCACTAGATTACGTGGCGGCGGATCAGCCTTGCCAGGTCTGGTTGTCGAGCATCTTGATCCAGACTTTATTAAACGAACTCTGGCAACCTTACCACTTGGTGTCGTAGTTGTCAGCGGTACTAACGGTAAAACTACTACGACCAAGATGGTAGTTGAGTTATTAGAAAGCCAAGGACTAAAAGTATTTACTAATCGAACTGGCAGCAATTTTACCCGTGGCGTAGCAGCAGCATTACTGGGTGATATCAATACAAGCGGTGAGTTAAAAGCCGACATAGCCGTTTTGGAGCTTGACGAAGCTCACGCTGTACATTTTGTCGACAAAATACCACCACGCTATAGTTTAATATTAAACGTGATGCGTGACCAACTAGACAGATTTGGCGAGATTGACTATACCGCTAACCTTCTTCGTCACATTGCCAATGCTACAACCGGTGTAGTTATCCTGAATCGTGAGGATGCTAGAATCGCTAACATTGCTCGTTCATTGGATAATCAAAAAGTACGTTTCTTTGGGTTAGACGACAAATTGTTGAGCCTATTCCCAAGTGACGATAATTTACATAACAGTTCAGCTAAATCACGCTCCAACCTAAAAGCCGATGTTGTTTTATCTAAATTTGCCGCTAGTTCAGCAACTTTTGTAATTGATGGCAAAAAAGTCACTACCAAACTAAAACTAAATGGTACTTATAACGTTTTTAATGCCGCAGCCGCCTTGACGTTAGTGCGAGCTATCATGGGCAAAGATTTAGACCAAACAAAACTGATCAAGGCCCTATCAAATGTCAAACCAGCTTTCGGACGAGGCGAAAGTTTGACCTTAAACGGCAAACCGATTGAATTAATTTTAGTTAAAAACCCATCTGGCTTCCGATTAGGCTTGGAGTCTTTCAGTTCAGCTGGTTATGCAACGATGATAGCAATCAACGATAATTACGCCGACGGACGCGATATGTCATGGCTATGGGACGTCGATTTCACCAGCTTATCAACTAATGGCGTCAGCCAGGTTTCAGGCATCAGAGCTTACGATATAGCCCTAAGGCTGCAGTATGATGAAGTTACAGTACAAGCCGCTGAAACCAACATTAAAAAAGCACTCAAACGATTCATAGCTAATAATTCCAAACAACCAAAACGAATTTATTGCACCTACACTGCCATGTTAACCATTCGTCGCCAACTATCAAAGATAACCCACGTCGAGGCCATAAAATGAGCGATAAAACTATCAAAATTTTGCACCTATACGCCCGTGACATGAATATCTATGGCGACCGCGGCAATATTCTAACCCTAAAACGCCGATTGCAATGGCATGGTTATAAGTCACAGATTATCGAATATAACCCTGGCGACAAAATACCTAGCGACATCGATATTATTGTTGGCGGTGGCGGTCAAGATAGTGGCCAAAGCCGGATTCAAGACGACTTGCTAGCGATTGGACCACAATTGATACAACTAGCGAATAATGGAATGCCAATGTTGGTTATTTGTGGACTATATCAACTTTTTGGTAAATTTTTCAAAACCGCAAATGGTGAAATTATTGAAGGAATCGGATTATTAGACATCGAGACCTATGGTAAGTCAGAACGTTTAATCGGTAACATCGTCACGCATAGTGAGCAATTCGGCGATATTGTTGGCTACGAGAATCATAGTGGCCAAACATTTTTGGGTCATCAAGTTGCGTCACTCGGAGTTGTTCGCATTGGAGCTGGTAACAACATGACTGATATCAGCGAAGGCGCTCGCTATAAAAACGTGATTGGCAGTTATTTGCACGGCTCACTGTTGCCCAAAAATCCAGCCATCGCTGATTATCTGATCGAGCAAGCAGTGATAAACAAATACGGTAATTTCGTTAAGAAAAATATTGACGAACACTTCACTAAACTTGCCCGTAAGATAGCAGTAAAACGACCAAGATAAATTTACCATTAAAATAGAGGCCAGCTTAGGACAATAATCTACTAGCGCTACGGGGTAAATTGCGATATAATTCGTTGGTAGCACCATCGGGGTGTGGCGCAGTTGATAGCGCGCTCGGTTTGGGACCGAGAGGCCGAAGGTTTGAGTCCTTTCACCCCGACCAAATAAAAAATCTGACATTATTGTCAGATTTTTTATTTGAATGAAGTTGCGGCTCAAAGCTTCGCCCAAGGCCAAATTTAAATATTTAGCCAACCCATCAAAACCCGCATAAACTCAGCCGGCTGCTCCTCGAATGGTATATGTCCGGCATTTTTAATAACTTCAAACTTAGCGCCAGGAATCCCATCAGACAATTTGATGCTATTCTTTGTTTGCACGATTCGATCGTCATCACCTGACACGACCAAGACAGGTATAGTTAGTTCTTTTAATCGATTTTCGGGCTGCAATGAATAGTTCGACCTAGTAAGATTCCACAGCGCCTTATCCCAATCCTTGATTTTGAACGGCTTGTGATAACCATCATAGATCGCCTGAGTTATCTTGCTTGGATCGTGCCAAGTACTACGCAAAAAGTCATCACCACCTGATTGCAAAGACCGAGCTAGTAAAGGCCCCAAGTGATCGATTTGAGGAACATTTAGCACCGGCAATAGCCAACTCGCCAAAGCACCCGATTCATAAACCGCCGCGTCAACCAAAACAAGCCTAGAAACTCGATTTGGATAGCTAAGAGCCGTATTTAACGCCACCACACCACCAGCTGAATGTCCAACCAAAGTCGCTTTGTTAATGCCAAGAGCATCCATCAATCCAATTGTCAGTTCTACCTGAGACTGCGGGTCATAAGGATTAAATTTGCCCCAACTGGTCGGCCGTGCAGTCAATCCAAAACTAGGTCTGTCAAAAGCAATAACCCGACCAACTTTAGCCAGTTCTGGCATTACTTCACGCCACGAGAATGTTGATGCACCAAAACCGTGCAACAGAACAAAAACATTATCGCCACTGCCAATATCTTTATAGTGAATATCGACACCCTTAATGTTGACAAATTTACTGTCAGCATCAGTCAAAGTTCGCGCATCAACTAAACCCTTTAAAGCTGGTACCGGAATCAAGAATGGTCCTATTGCTAATAAAAATAATAAACCAACAACTACCCATAGCCATCTTTTGTTCATAAACTTATTATAACTTACGCAGCGATTCGATTGGAAATTAGTTTGATTAATCTTTTGAGAGGTACTATACCAAAAATAGACAAAGCCCCGATTAATACACCAACACCAAATTCAGCCAAGGTCAACGAGCTGAAGTGAAATAACTGGCGCAAGAATGGCACACTAAACACCAGAACCAGTGATAATGACGTCACAGCCAAAACCGTCGTCATAGCTATATTTTCGCGACGCACAATGTTAGCAATCGCCTGCTTACCCGATATGCCTAAAATCAAACAAATATTAGCAACGACCAGCATCAAGAAAGTCATGCCACGAGCTTTATCGTCTGGCCAACCAATGTCTAGTAAAATTCTAAAGGCAGCAATTACCATAGCAGCAACCAGCAAGCCCTGTGCCAAGCTACCAAAGACCATTTGCTTACTAAAGATTGGTGCTGATAACTTGCGCGGCGGCCGACTCATGATATTTTTATTCTCTTTCTCGTTCTCGAATATCAAAGTACAACTTGGGTCAATCACAAATTCCAGAAAGACAATATGAGCCGGCATCAGAACTAATGGCCAGCCAAAGAGCGCCGGTAACAATGACAACAAGGCAATTGGAATATGAACTGATATGACATACGACATCGCTTTTTGTAAATTATCGTATATCCTACGACCCAATCTAACGCCATGAACGATTGAAGTAAAGTTATCATCAAGTAGCACGATGCTGGCAGCCTCACGGGCGACATCAGTACCCTTCTTGCCCATCGCTATGCCAACGTGAGCCGATTTAAGGGCTGGTGCATCATTTACACCATCGCCCGTCATAGCAACAATTTCGCCAATTTCTTTGAAAGCGTTAACAATTGTTAGCTTATTAGCTGGCGTAACACGACTAAAAACCGTCACGGATTTAATCGCCTCTTTACGTTCACGTGCAGACAGACTTTCAAATTCTGGGCCAGTGATAACCTTGCCATGATCTAGTCCGATCTGTTTAGCAATATTCATAGCTGTATCAGGGTAGTCACCAGTTATCATTACAACCTTAATACCGGCCTCCTGGCATATTTTAATGGCTGAAGCGGCCTCTTTACGAATTGGATCGGCCAAACCAACCAGCCCCAAAAACTCAAATTTAAAATCATGACGATTGTCTGGCAAATGAGCTAATTTATTACCCTTGGCAACGGCGATAACGCGCAATCCTTGACCAGCTAGCCGCCTGACCTGCTTTTCTAAATCTTTTGTTCTTGACTTATCCAAATGACACAATTCAAAGACGGTTTCAGGGGCGCCCTTTAAGGCTACTAATTTAGCCGCATCGCTACTTCCCCAAACGTGAGCCACTGATAAAGAATGCTCTTGAAGTGGATATTCTTTGATAATCTGCATTTGTTGGTAAATGGATTCAATATCACCAAAAACTTGCTGTCCAGCCAGAATAAAAGCCTCTTCCATCGGGTCAAACGGATTCTTTTGTGAAGCAAGCACGCCATACTTAACTAGCTCGCTGGCATAATTAAAGCTATCACTATAATAAACACCGTTTACATCAACAATTGTCGATATCTTCATCTGGTTTTCGGTTAAGGTACCGGTTTTGTCAACACAAAGCACACTAGCGCTACCAAGAGTTTCTATGGTATGTGCGCGACGAACTAGAATATTATTCTTAGCTAGACGCCACGCCCCAAGCGTCAAAAATATCGCTAACACTACTGGAAATTCTTCTGGCAGGATTGCAATCGCCAACGTCAAGCCAGCTAACATTCCTCTGATTAAACTATCTCTAGTAAAATCACCTCGACCGATCCAATAAATTAGAGTTAGTAAAATTGACGAGCTAATAGCCATCGAAGCAACTAACTTAACGACTTTATTGACTTCTTTTTGTAGTAATGTCTTTTCAGTTTTGATTGAATTTAGTGATGTACCAATCTTACCAATCTCGGTCTCACGTCCAATGCCAGTCACTTCAGCGATAGCATGTCCACTAACAACCAATGTTCCAGAAAAGACGGAATTAATTCGATAATCAGTCACTTCCCTGGTATGCTTTTCAATTGGCTCCGACTCGCCTGTCAACAACGATTCATCAATCCTCAGATTCTCGGCTGATATTAATTTAGCATCGGCTGGCACGCGACTGCCTTCGGCCAGCAGCATAATGTCACCGACCACAACTTCACGACCATGAATTGTGATCTTTTTACCGTCACGAATCACGTCGGATATCGGACTAGCTAGATTTCGTAAAGCTTCTAGCGACTTCTCGGTTTTAGATTCCTGATATAGTTCAATTCCGATAATCCCAAAGAACGAAAACATCAACAGCGATGCTTCGCCTGAATCACCTAAAATGAAATAGATAGCCACCGTAGCCATCAAGAGGAATATCATTGGCTCAGTTAATAAGCCAAAGATGATCTTAAATATATTTTTGCTGTCTTTATTTGGGAGCTCATTAAAACCAAATTTTCTGTGTCGGGCTGCGACTTCCCTAGCCGTCAGACCTTCTATTCGATTTATGTCCATTTAAACATTTTAACACGAGTATGATGTGTTGATTAGAATCGTGGCTCATTTTGAATTGCAACATGATCACGATAAATTCTAGCCGCATATTCTGGCGGAATTGGATTAATAATCACACCAGTTCCCAGTTCAAGCCCAGCCCAGACATTTGGACGCGGAGCAAGTTTAATGTGCATGTGATAATCTTCATCATTCACGGCATTTTCTACGAAATAGTTATAGGCAATACCATATTTATCGAGCGTACCTAAAACAAGTCTCATGGCAGTCGCAAATGATTCTTTTTCACTATGCGTCAACTCTGAGATTAAACGGATATGACGTTTTGGCATCAACCAAGCTCCATATGGAGAATCACTGGCATACGGCGACAGAACAAACACGTTATCGTCCTGCCAAATAACTCTCGGTCGCTCAGCTTCAAGCTTAATAATGTCACAATATGGGCAATTATCATGTTCTAAACGATATTTAGCGTAGGCCTTGGCCTCGTTTTCGATTTTGGCTGGCAAGATTGGCAAAGCATAGACTTGCGAATGGGTATGCGCGATCGAAGCTCCAGCTTTGCCGCCTTCGTTTTTGAATATCACAACGTGCTTGATACCATCCATGCTGCGTAGTGCCGTATAACGATTAATGTATGCGTTCAAAACACGAACAATATGTTCTACTGAAAAATCATTAATATCCATGCCGTGGCGACGTGTCTCGATAATAACTTCAGTCTGCCCATAGGCACTATTGTTATTTAAGTTTAAGGCAGCAAATTTATTAATAACTGCTACAATTTCCCATTCGTTGTTATAGCCATTGTCCTGATAGGTAATCGTTTCACCATGAAAATTATCTGGACAAAAATGACAAATCTTGTTATCTTCAAGAACCGCAGCAGCTACTTTTGTCTCCAACGGCCGTCTAGCCCTATTGGGCGCAATAATCACATAATCATCTTTGAAATAATCCTTACGGATTTCTGGCTTACTCATTGCTATCTATAATAAAGCATAAGCATCAATATTAACACCGTTTGTTGCTATAATATAAAGGTCATCTAGGGGTATTAGCTCAGTTGGCTAGAGCGCAGCATTCACATTGCTGAGGTCGACGGTTCGAACCCGCCATACCCCACCAAGATTATTTTGCGTATTCAATTGCACGAGTTTCACGAATTACATTGACCTTGATCGTACCAGGATATTGCATGGTGCTTTCAATTTTAACAGCTATATCACGAGCTAACTTAATAGCGCTAAGGTCATCAATAGCCTTTGGACTAACAATCACACGAACTTCGCGACCAGCGCTAATGGCGTAGGCTTTGTCGATACCGTTAAAGCCAAGAGCAATGTTTTCCAAATCACGCATACGTTCAGTAAAGTTTTCGGCGCTAATATTACGAGCACCTGGACGAGCCGTCGATAGTGAATCACAAACACGAACAATCAAAGCTTCAGGTGTTGTAGCCTCTACATCATCGTGGTGAGCTTCGATAGCATGGGCAATATCCTCAGACATACCATATTTACGTGCGAATTCAGCTGCTAAATGATGGTGTTTACCTTCCATCTTGTGCGTCACAGCTTTACCTGTATCATGCAACAAGGTTGCAATCTTGGTAACGCGAACATCAGCACCGATTTCTTCGGCAATCAAACCTGCCATATGCGCCATTTCAACACTATGCATCAAAACGTTTTGACCGTAGCTGGTGCGATATTTTAATTCACCTAGTAAACGTAACATTTCTTTGGGAATACCAACAACGCCAACTTCACGAGCAGCATCTTCACCAGCACGGTTGATTTCTTTATTGATTTCTTGCTCGGCCTTGGCAACAACTTCTTCGATACGTCCTGGATGAATACGACCATCCTTCATCAACATTTCCAGGCTCATGCGGGCAACTTGGCGACGAACTGGGTCGAATGAACTAAGGATAATCATACCTGGAGTATCATCAACCAAAATATCTACACCAGTAGCACGTTGCAAAGCTTGAATATTGCGGCCTTCTTTGCCGATAATACGACCCTTCATTTCATCATCCGTTAGTTTAACAGCCGTAACGGTACGTTCAGCTGTAACCTCTGATGACATACGTTCCATGGCAGTGACCAAGATTGTCTGGGCAATATCTTCAGCTTCTTCTTTGGCGTCATTTTGCAGTTTATTAATTAAGCCAAGCATATCTTGTTTAATATCACGCTCGGTCATTTCCATTAATTTTTCGGCTGCTTCAGCTTTGGATAGTTTGGCGACTTTTTCTAACTTTTCTTGCTGTTTAGTGCGAATCTCACGAATTTCGTTCTTGAGCTCTTCGACACCACGCTCTTCAGTGCGGATTTTTTCAGAACGCTTATCTAAATCATCAATCTTGCGATCAAGGGTTATCTCGCGGTCGGCTAAGCGAGTTTCAGTTTTCTTCCACTCACGACGACGCTCATTATCAATTTCTAATGCCTCATCCTTGGCTTTTAGGATAATATCACTAGCCTTTGTCTGGGCCAGGGCAATTTCTTTGTCAGCTTTTAGTTTGCCGCCAGATTGACGACGCTTTTCATATACAACAGTGCCTCCAGCCCCAGCAAATGCCCCAATAATTACGGGAATAATAATCTCTATCATGTTGTTCCTTTCCTCGCCAAAACCCGTTATTTAAACTAGTACAAAAAAGGCTAGCAATAAATTCAGTAAGTCTGTAGCGTCGGTTTCAAAAAGTTATTCAGAGTCCTAAAAATGGACTATCTATATAGTAACTTTTTTGTTCCTATTTACGCAAGCTAATTTTAAATTATTTGTCATATTTATAAGTTTATCACCCAATCAAATGTACTAATTCACTCTAGGCCTCAATAAGCCCCTCTCGCCTCACGGGTCCTGCCGCTCGGTCCGCCCCTGATTTATAAAAATGGATTACCATTTTGTAGTAAATCGGGTGCCGCCCCGCCTCGCGTCACCCGTTTAGGTCTGATGTTTATGCCAAAGA
>CAIUMO010000024.1 GCA_903900345.1 uncultured bacterium
ATATTAAGTTAATATAGATATAATGAATATCTATGCTAAAACAAATAATTAGTTTATACAGGCAGTTAGCATTAGGTCGCATTTAGGCTGACTAGATTGAGCGTGAGCCAGGTCAAACAATAAGTAAAAGTAATCAAATAGTAGGCAAGCACATCGCCCTAATGGCATGTATATAGTTAAAAATACAATGTTGTTATTATGTTGATTATTAAGTTTTATATCTTATAAATTTGATATTTACTGAATGCAATGTGACAAATACATCGTAAACACCAAGCTATATTATTGACATATTAACTTGCTTATGCTAGGGTATTAGTAGGCTTTTAAAATAAAACAAACATTAAAAAAGAGCTTGAACAACTTAACAATTAGATAGTTTCTGATCGACTATTTTGACGGAAATTCGGTGACGACACTAAGCACTAAATGACCTGCTGTACATGCGGGACACGCACCTTCGTGCATAATGCTGGCGTCGCCGATGCTCCGCCAAAATGGCGTGATGCTCGCATTCTGAAGTACCTAAGTGCTTTTCTATATTTATCGTAAGATCGGTAAATAGAGAAAAGCACTTACGCGGAAACGAATGTAAGGGCTATGCCCCGAGATTTCTCGGAGCGGTCAGTATAACATAGCCTGCAGCGGCAGGTTGTCCGCGGTTCACACGCTCATTTATATTTTAAGCGGCGTTTGCTGCAATCCGGACATAAGATCTGTCGCTCTGGCTTGTTTAAATAAACTAGATTCAGATGATATAATCGAAGACAGCGATGTTAAGAATAATTATATCAATCACTACTTTTGTAAGCCTATGCTTGCTTTTAACTCTATTGAACCTTACTACGCCTGCCACCGCAGGCCCTTTTGGTATCTTGACTATCTTCTTTTTTGCTTATTTGTCATCATTTGGTTTGGTGACATTTTTTTTGTATCTGATGAGTCGAGTAATATCTCACTTGTCGTCAGTATTTATGACAAGGAGGCCGCTTGGCTCACTAACACTCAGGCGTTCATGTTTGTTTTCGTCCATTATAGCTGCGGCTCCGATTATGCTGATTGGTCTCAGATCAGTAGGTGAAGTAAGCCTCTATGACTATTTATTGGTTATTACGTTTACTACTATTGGTTGTCTGTATATATCCAAAAGAACTAACTAGATTTATTGACATAAGCTAGATGATTACATGTTATAATTACAGAGTATGAATCCTGAGATAACACCGCAAAGTATTCAAAGTGAACAACCAATCGTTTCGCTAGAGCGGAATGTTGAGCAAACTTCTGGCGAAAGTAGCTTTGAAGCGGGCATGGGATCTAATGCAGAACATTATGAACAAAAGAGTGAGAGTGGCACTTTTGCCGCCGATGTGTCATTGACAACATCTCTGCCGGCCCCTGTTATAGACAATCCAAAAGTTGACGAAGTTACAACAACAGGCAACAATCCAACTATTGCCAAAGACGATGATCTGATTGAAAAAGACTGGGTTAACAAAGCTAAAAAAATAGTTTCGGACACACGTGATGACCCACGCCGACGTGATGAAGCAGTTAATAAATTACAAGTTGATTATTTGAAAAAGCGTTACGGAAAGGAGCTGGGCGTTACTGAATAAGTCGTCTAGTTTAATAGTAATTAATGATTAGCCTGATTCTAACAATCCTAGCAGCTTTAATTATTATTGCTTTGTTGTCTGGTTTTATCTTTCTGCAATACAGAAACACTTTACGCGAAGCAAAAAATTATGAACGTGGTCTCAAGATGGTACCTATGTATATACATATACCGCCATCAAGTGATGATTTAGAGGTAGGTGGCCGTGATGAACGCGATGTTACTGAAGAAATCCTTTCTCAGGCTCAGGTAATGTATAACATTATCGCTAGTACGGCGACCAAAGGTTTTAAGAGTAAAATATACGGACAGAGGCATTTATCATTCGAGATTATAGCGCACGAAGGTTTAGTCCATTATTACGCTATAGTACCGATTGTTTTAGTTGACGTGGTTAAGCAAGCTGTAGCGGCAGCTTATCCATCGGCTAGACTAGAAGAGGTTGAAGAACGTAATATATTCAGTGAAGCTGGCAAAATCAGTGGAACGATTGGCGGCGAGTTCACTTTGAAAAAGAGTTACGTTCATCCAATTGCTACTTATGAAGAATCAAAACGTGATGCCTCGATGGCAATTTTGAATGCTTTGTCGACTGCAACTCGAGAAGATGGGGCGGTTATACAATTGATGTTTAGACCGGCGACTGAAAGCTGGACGAAGAATTCCATCTTTTCTGCTAATAAAATTAGAAAAGATAAAGGTATTAAATCAGTTGGATTAGGTGGCGTATTTAATCCAAAAAATTTGATGGAAGCCTTATGGAAACCGCCCGAGACCAAGGAAGTGAAGCTAGAGGAAAAGCAATTATCATCACTTGAGCAGGGTTTAATAGAGGCTATAGAAGAAAAAACTCGTCATCCTGGATACGAGGTTTTGATACGCGTAGTTGTGTCATCTAATACCGCCGCTAAATCGCAGGCACTCTTGAAAAACATTATTTCGGCCTTTTCATTGTTTGATTCGCCGATTAATAATGGCTTCAAATTTAGCATTTCAAAAGATATTGAGGAATTAGTAACTGCCTATATATTTAGATTCTTCCCACAATCCGTCAAGCAGAATATCTTGAATAGTGTCGAGCTGGCAACGATATTTCATTTACCAGATCAACATAATATCCCAACGTCACAGGTTCAAAGACAGGCAGCAAAACAAGTTGATGGTCCGACCCAAATCATGGAAGAGGGTTTTTTGCTGGGCTATAACGAGTTCCGTGGCGTCAAGAAACAGATTCGTTTAGGTACTAATGACCGTCGTCGTCATACTTATATGATTGGTCAAACCGGTACGGGTAAATCTGGATTATTAGAGAACTTAGCTCTTCAGGATATGATGGCGGGCCGAGGTTTTGCCTTTATTGATCCACACGGCGATTCAGTCGAGAAGTTACTTGGAATGGTGCCAAAAGAACGATTTGAAGACATTATATACTTTAGCCCAGGTGATATGGAAAGCCCGATTGGTTTGAATTTATTCGAGTTTGAGACCCAAGACCAACGTGACTTCCTGATCCAAGAGACTATATCAATGCTATATAGGCTATACGATCCTGGGCACACTGGCATAATTGGCCCTAGATATGAACACTGGTTCCGAAATGCTGCTTTGACGATTATGAGCGATCCGAATGGCTCGACATTTATTGATGTGCCTCAAGTCTTTAATGATCAAGCCTTCACTAATGAGAAATTAAAGCATGTAACCGATCGCACAGTTCTGGATTTTTGGAATAAAGAGATGGCTCAAACAAGTGATGCTAATAAATCTGAAGTTTTAGGTTGGTTTGTCAGCAAGTTTGGCGCCTTTTTATCGAATGAGATGATGCGTAATGTGCTGGGACAGACAAAAAGTGGCTTTAATATGCGCGAAATTATGGATAATAAAAAAATATTGCTGGTTAACTTATCAAAAGGTCGAACCGGCGAGCTTAACTCGCAGCTGTTGGGTATGATATTTGTTATGAAGTTTCAGGCAGCAGCGATGGGGCGAGCTAATGTTACAGAGGAAGAACGTGAAGATTTCGCACTATATGTCGATGAGTTCCAAAATTTTGCAACTGATAGCTTTCAAACTATCTTGTCCGAAGCTAGAAAATATCGCTTGAATCTAGTCTTGGCCAATCAGTTTATGACTCAGCTAACAGATAACATTCGTGAGGCGATTATTGGTAATATCGGTACGGTTATCAGTGGACGCATCGGTATTACGGATGCTGAAATATTACAAAAGAAGTTTGCGCCAACGTTTGATGCCGAAGATTTAACTAAATTACCAAACTTCCAGACAATCGCTTCGGTGATGATTAATGGTGTGCCGTCAGCGGCGTTTAGCATGTCGCTAGTGCCACCAATGGGCCTGCCTAATAGTCAGCTAAGAGACGCACTTAAGAAGTTATCGGCTGCTAAATATGGACGACCACGAGCTCAGGTCGAAAGAGAGATATTTGCACGTTTAGGGGCTGGTGATGCTGCCAAAAAGGCTAAAATAGATGCCCTAAAAGAAGTTCAGCAACAAACCTCGGCTGGCGATAAACCAAGTAATAACTCGTCATTCTTGGATGAATGGTTGGCCAAGCGACAACAGATAATTTCTGAGGCTCCTAAAGCTGATCAAAACCAGCCTGTTACTCTAGTTAATGATGATCAACTATTACATATCAGAGAGCCCAAGGTGGCCGATGATGAAGTTTCGATCAAATTACGATAGTCTTAAGATTTTTTGCCAGTGAACAGAATTCTTAAATAGTCGTAGACTATGCCTATTACCCAGCCGACGATAAAGGCTGCGATTGTTTCGAATCCAGATAGGTTATAACCGATTGTTTTCGCATTGGTATAGATTAACAATGTTAATATAAACGCAAAGACTGAACCTGACAGCATAGCGTTAGGTCGTGCAATTGTACTGCTAATGATGTCTGTGAATTTTTCTATGACATTATTGTGGACTATCTTGCTGAAAACTCGACTCTTGGCTGGTAGTTCACTTTGAACTTGCTCTAAAGTTTTTGCGTAACTTTGATTTAGTTTTTTTTGGTCGATTGATCGACGATTAGATGAGCTAGGCTTCTTTGTGCTTTTTTTAGATTTTTTATGCTTTATTTTTAAACTTAGTTCTTTATTCATGACTGCTGTTTGCAATTTTTCAGTGACAGTCTCGATATCTCTAGGTGATAAGTCAACTTTAGTGGCTGCCTGATCTGTGCTTGGTGTCTCTTTGTTTTGTTCCATGATTATTAAATCGTTCCTGCGTTAGTATTTTGACGTATAATGCGCGTTTCTTTTTCTAATTGGCTAGATCGAGCCGAAAGGTATGCGCTGGCTGCTAGGATAATAAATGCAAATACCAGGTTTTCTATTAATCCAGCTTTTGGTAGTTCTTTGGTAATCTTTTCTACTATTTTGGGAGCTGGACAATCAACATTGATGTTAATGAAGTCTCCGAAGTTATTAGCGATAATACAATCATATGACCTCGTATTATTAACGCCTTGGGCATTGGATGGTATTGAATCGAGCAGTCTTATAGCGAAAGTTCTGGTTTGTGTCTCGCCGCCATTTAATTGTATGTTGGGCCAAGCCAAAAAGCCTGTAGTCGGATTTAGTGTGCCGCCGCCATTATCTATGACAGTCGAATATTCGATTAAATCTGATAAATTATCTTCTAGTGCAGTAGAAATTGAGGCTGAGCCAGGATTACGAACAGTGATAGTATAGCTTATTTGGTCGCCGGCTTTGGCGATGACTTTAGAAGCGTCTATGAATCCTTGTGAGGTATTTACGGCTGTTTCTGACTTAGTGACGTTGCAAGAAGAATTGGCCGTTGATACACATTGTAATGACGACGATGAACTAGAGGCGTCAGTTGGAGTTGGTGGCTGGAGTATGATAAAGGCCTGAACTATTAAAACAAGCACCACGAATGCTAATGTTAGCCGTCTGACGGCTTTTTCTTTGCGTATCTTCTTGGCATAAATGCCAAGCTGTCCGATTAGGGCAGGGCTAAATGGTAAATTAGAGACTATTTTTTTAAACATATTTTTTGTTTTTTTATGTGCACCTCTTGAGTAAACTTTAGCATAAGAAATATGTTCAATCAATAGCTTGAGTGAACACAAATTATCCGTTATAATAGTGACATTGTAAATAGCTAGATAAGCCTGAAATGGATGAGGGAGTTGGTAGTGGTTAAACAAAAAGTTGATAATACATATGACGGATCGCAGATTCAAGTTCTTGAGGGTCTTGACCCAGTACGCAAAAGACCAGGAATGTATATTGGTAGTACCGGTTATGACGGTCTGCATCATTTAATTAAAGAAATTGCTGACAACTGTGTTGACGAGGCGATTGCTGGTTATGCAACCAAGATTAACGTCATTATGCTTGCCGACGGCGGCGTAACTATATCTGATGATGGGCGCGGCATTCCAGTTGATAAGCATCCAAAGACTGGCATGAGCTCCCTTGAGACTGCGCTTACCATCTTGCACGCTGGTGGAAAGTTTGGCGGTGGTGGCTATAAGGTATCATCTGGTCTTCACGGTGTTGGATCGAGCGTTGTTAACGCCCTATCAACCCGTTTGATAGCCGAAGTTGTTCGTGAAGGTCAGTTGTATCACATCGAATTTGCACAAGGTGTGACACAGGGGCAATTACAAAAACTCGGCAAAACCGATCGTGTGAACGGAACGACGATTACATTTTACCCAGACCCAACTATATTTAAAGAAACAGTTGAATTTGATTACAAATGGGTTGTGAATTATTTGCGCCATCAGGCTTACCTGACAAAAGGTATTTATCTAGCCGTCAGAGATGAGCGTACTAATGAACGTGAAGCCTTTTATTTTGAAGGTGGTATTCAAAGTTACGTTCGTCACTTGAATGTTGGTAAAGATGTGGCTAGTGACAATGTTTTCTATGTCGAAAAACAAGTCGAAGATTCAATGGTTGAAATTGCCATACAATATAATGATTCATTTGTTGAGACGGTAAAACCATTTGCTAATAACGTTTTGACGCCAGAAGGTGGAACACATTTAGTTGGATTTAGGTCAGCATTAACTCGTGTTATTAACGACTATGCTCGTAAGAGTGGTTTATTAAAGGAGAAAGAAGAGAACTTAACGGGTGATGATATTCGTGAAGGTTTGACGGCAATTATTCTAGTTAAATTACCAGATCCACAATTTGAGGGACAGACAAAAAGTAAGTTAGGTAACCCTGAAGTTCGTCGTTATGTTGAACAGGTCATGAACGAGTATTTCTCGTACTATTTGGACGAGAATCCAAGCGTTGCCAAGGTTATTGTCGGTAAAGCATTGTTGGCTGCACGGGCTCGTAAAGCCGCTAGGGCTGCACGCGACAACGTTATTCGTAAAGGCGCCTTGGATGGACTTAGTTTGCCTGGAAAACTAGCTGACTGTTCGAGCAAAAATCCAGCTGAATCAGAACTGTACATTGTCGAGGGAGACTCGGCTGGCGGATCAGCCAAATCTGGTCGCGATAGTAAAACTCAGGCTATCTTGCCACTACGTGGTAAGGTTTTGAACGTCGAACGCGCCCGATTAGATCGTATGTTAGGTAACAACGAAATCGTTAGCCTGATTAAGGCGATGGGCGTCGGTATTAGCGATCAGTTTGATATCTCTGGTTTGCGCTATCATCGTATTATTATTATGACCGATGCCGATGTTGACGGTAGTCACATTGCGACACTTTTGATGACTTTCTTCTTCCGTTATATGCGCGAAGTAGTCGATGGTGGACATATTTATTTAGCTAAACCGCCACTTTTCTTGTTAAGAACCGGAACTAAAAAGTATTATGCTTATAGCGACGAAGAGCGAGATTCAATCACTAACAAGCTAATTGCCGAAAGAATTGAAAAGGGCACGAAGGTTGATGCTGCTGATGACAGGAACAAGCAAGCTGGAATTACGTTATTGCAGCGCTACAAAGGTCTTGGAGAAATGGATGCTGAACAACTTTGGGATACAACAATGAACCCAACGAATCGTGTTTTAATCCAAGTAAATGTCCAGGATGCAGAGCTAGCCGATGCAATTTTCACGAAGCTTATGGGCGATCAGGTTGATCTGCGAAAGAGTTTCATACAAGGCCGTGCGAAGTCGCTTAATCTTGAGGAGTTGGATATATAATTATGAACGATGACAAAAATACACCAATTGACGATGAAGTTGTAATAACTTCAACACACTCACGTGTTGTCGAAAAGCAAACAATCGAAAATACTATGGAAGACAACTTCTTGCGTTATTCGATGAGCGTTATTATCGATCGAGCTTTGCCTGATGTCCGTGACGGTTTGAAGCCAGTTCATCGTCGCATTCTATATTCAATGGGCGAGCAAGGTTTGCGTCCAGGTGGCAAATTTACTAAGTCAGCTCGTATCGTCGGTGACGTTATGGGTAAGTATCACCCTCATGGTGACAGTGCTATTTATGATTCAATGGTTCGTTTAGCCCAAGATTGGACAATGCGTTACACATTAGTTAATGGCCAAGGTAACTTTGGCTCAATGGACGGCGATCCAGCGGCTGCCTCTCGTTATACTGAAGCTCGTCTAGATAAGGCCGGCAATGAAATGTTGACCGACTTGGACAAAGAAACCGTTGATTTTAGAGATAACTATGATGGTTCAGAACAAGAGCCAGTTGTGTTGCCAGCCAAGCTGCCAAACCTTCTTTTGAATGGACAAATTGGTATTGCCGTTGGTATGGCGACAAGTATACCACCGCACAATTTAGGTGAGTTAGTTGATGCGGCTATTTATCTGATTGATAATCCCGAAACGACGACAACTGACGATCTGTTGAAGTTCGTCAAAGGCCCTGATTTTCCAACTGGTGCCATAGTTTATGGTGGTGCACCAATGCGCCAAGCCTATCAAACTGGACGGGGTAGTGTCGTAATTCGTGCGGTTGCTAATATTGAAGAAACCAAAAAAGGTCGTAGTCAAATTATTGTTACTGAAATGCCGTTTGCTGTAAATAAAGCAACATTGATTGAAAAAATTGCCGAACTGGTCAAGGATAAAAAGATTACATCGATTAGTGACCTGCGTGACGAAAGTGCGCGTGGAACAGTTCGAGTCGTGATTGAACTCAAGAAGGATTCTTATCCAAAGAAAGTCCTGAACCAACTTTATAAATTGACATCTTTGCAGACCAGTTTTCACTTTAATATGTTGGCCTTGATCGGTGGTATTCAACCACGAATTTTGGGCTTGCAAGAAATCCTTAGTGAATTCGTTAAACATCGTCAAATCGTTGTTCGCCGCCGCACTGAGTTTGAGCTGCGAAAAGCGCGTGAGCGTGCTCATATTTTGGAAGGTTACAAAATAGCGCTGGATCATATTGATGAAGTTATCAAGACGATCAGGGCTAGCCGAACTAGTGAAGACGCTGAAGCTGCCTTAATTGAGAAATTCAAATTATCAGTTATCCAAGCCAAAGCCATCCTAGCGATGCAATTGCGACGTTTGACTGGTTTGGAACGAGAGGCAATCGAGAACGAACTTCGAGAATTATTCGAAATGATAGCCAAGCTTGAGGCTATTTTGGCTGACGAACAAGAGATCCTTCGAATTATCAAAGAAGAGCTGCTTGAAATGAAAGAAAAGTACGGCGACAAACGACGCAGCCAAATGATTAATCACGAGTTGGGTAAATTTAGCGACGAAGAGCTGATTCCAGAAGAGGATAGTATTATTCTGTTGACGGCCGAAAACTACATTAAAAGGACTCTAGTTAGTGAATATAATCGCCAACACAGAGGCGGCAAAGGCAAGCGTGGTATGTCTATCAAGACAGAGGACGTAATTAATCAATTAGTGTCTGCCAGTACGCATGACTATTTGTTGTTCTTTACGAACCGAGGTCGTATCTTCCGCCTGAAGGCTTATGAAGTGCCAGCGGCTAGCTTGGCTACGAAGGGTGTAGCGGCGGTTAACTTACTGCAACTGCAACCAGAAGAAAAGATTACCTCGATTATTCGCCACGAAAAGGATGCCAAAGATGACGGCTATCTGTTTATGGCAACGACCAAAGGTACTGTCAAAAAGACGCCTTTGAAGGATTATGAAAATATTCGCACTAACGGTTTGATTGCAATCAAGCTCGATGACGGTAATGAACTACGCTGGATTCAAAAGACGACTGGTACTAATGATGTTATAATCTCAACATCTGCCGGCCAAGCGATTCGCTTTAACGAAAAAGATGCTCGACCAATGGGTCGTTCAGCCCGAGGTGTCCGTGGAGTACGTTTGCGTCCAAATGACCAAGTTGTAGGCATGGATATTGCTGACGATGATAGCCGAAAACTATTAGTGATTAGCGAAAATGGCTACGGCAAAGCCACAAAGGTATCTAACTTCCCATCACATAAACGCGGTGGAGTTGGTATCAAGGCAGCTGTTGTTACTGCCAAGACTGGTCCGATCATTGCGGTTCATACTTTGGAACCTGATGCGACTGAAGTGCTGTTTATATCTAACGAAGGCCAAGCTATACGTGTCGGTCTAAATGATATTCCAACGCTTGGACGCACAACTCAGGGAGTTAGAATCATGCGTATGCGTGAAGGTGACAAGGTTGCCTCGCTCGGTTTAATGCCTGGTGGCAGCGATAAAGACGAAGAAGAAGGGTCCGAGGAATAGAACATGAAACTTAATGACATTTTTTCACCATACTTAATCGCAATCTTTGTTGCTTGGTTTGGGGCTCATGTCATTAAGTACGCCGTGGCTTATTTTAAAAAAGAAAGACGTGGTTTTCGATCGCAGCTGTTTGTGTCGGGTGGTATGCCTAGTTCGCACAGTGCGACAGTAGTGGCTGTGGCGACTGTCATTGATCTGCGTGATGGCCTTAGCTCTGGTTTATTTGGGGTAGCGGCTTTATTTGCTTTGATTGTTATGTATGATGCGATGAAAGTTCGTCGATCATCTGGTGAGCAGGGAACTGCGATTCATGCCTTAATAAAAGAGCAAAGAAGTAGCGTTAAAACACCTATTGTCGTCAAGGGACATACACCGTTAGAAGTCGCTTTAGGCTCATTACTGGGCGTCATTATTGGGACAATTGTTTTTTTGTCAACGAAATAAGTAAAAATACACTTGACTACTGTATCAATCGTGAAGTATGATTGGTAACAGTCTGGTCGCTCAGTTATATTAATTGGACGAAACAACGTGGAGTTGCTACAGATTAAAATGAACGTTAACAATTTGGTTGTGCAAATCATCGTCAGTTTATATTGAGTTATGTAATTGCATCTATTTATAGATGACAATTTTTTTATGGAGAGTTTGATCCTGGCTCAGGATTAATGCTGGCGGCGTGCCTAACACATGCAAGTCGAGCGGCAGCGCGAGTAGTTTACTACTTGGCGGCGAGCGGCGGACGGCTGAGTAACGCGTGGGAACATACCCCAAAGTGAGGGATAACCGCCCGAAAGGGTGGCTAATACCGCATATGGTCTTCGGATTAAAGGATTTATCCGCTTTGGGAATGGCCTGCGTACGATTAGATAGTTGGTGAGGTAAAGGCTCACCAAGTCTACGATCGTTAACTGGTCTGAGAGGATGATCAGTCAGACTGGAACTGAGATACGGTCCAGACTCCTACGGGAGGCAGCAGTGAGGAATCTTCCACAATGGGCGAAAGCCTGATGGAGCAACGCCGCGTGCAGGATGAAGGCC
>CAIUMO010000025.1 GCA_903900345.1 uncultured bacterium
CACGAGTCGGTCACTTCTCTCATCCTGGCAATTACAAGGCTTGGTTCGCAATCTATGACGGTAACAAATGGCGTCCTTATGACACATACACGCCAGAGACTGGTGCAGAAAATACTACTTTGAACTTTACAGTTAAACCCGCTTTGTAGAAAATTTGTAGCTGCGGTTAGACTCTATAAGAGTTGTTGGTGTTATTTTTTATTCTTATTGTTATAAATATTCTTGATAGCATAGAGCGGACGGTTTTGAACCTCTGTGTATATGCGACCAATATAGCTACCAAGCACGCCTAACATTATTAGCTGCATTCCGCCAACAAAAAATATACTAATTACAATAAATGTCCATCCATCAACCACATTATGAGGTGTAAAGAGCTTTACGCATACGGCATAAATGATTGAAAGAAGGCTAATTCCAGACATGAAATATCCAATGCCACTAATAAGTTTTAATGGAGCGCTTGAAAAGCCCATTATGCCGTCGGCGGCAAACTTTATCATTTTTGATAAAGGATAGCCAGTTTTGCCAGAATGGCGTTCATCGCGATCAAAGGATACTCCGATTTGTTTGAAGCCGATATTGCTAATCAGGCCTCTTAGGAAGCGATTATGTTCAGAATACTTTTTCATTTCTTCTGCAATCTTGCGATCAATAAGACGGAAGTCGCCAGTGTTTCGAGGTATATCTATACTGGCAACTTTATGTAGGAAACGGTAATACATGTCAGCTGTTACTTTTTTGAATATAGTATCTTTGCGCGATTTTCTTTGTGCATATGCCACATCATAGCCTTCTTCCCACTTGTTGATCAGTTCGAGACTAACTGATGGTGGATCTTGCATGTCGCTGTCCATAATGATAATAGCATCACCAGTTGCATGGTCAATTCCAGCTGTAACGGCAATTTGATGTCCAAAATTACGAGCAAAATCTATAATAAATATACGCTCGTCTTTATCAGCGAGCTCACTTAGTAATTCTAGGGAATTATCTTTGCTGCCGTCATTAATGAATATAAATTCAAAGTTATACTTTTTTTGAATCGGTCTTATAGTCTTAATAATAGTTTTGTATAAGAGGTCTATATTACCTGACTCGTTGTATATTGGAAATATGTAGGTTAGCTTTTTCATCTATGAAGATTATACGTGAACGGTACCGTATTGTCACTATCGCCCAAAGACTAATAGTTTATAATCCTAAGCATTTGATCTATCTCATTTTCAAACGCATGGTATGTTTGTGTTTTTACAAGTTGCTTATATAGGTTATCTGCTTTGACATCAAAATCGTGCCGACTTTTAATTAGTTTACGGATTACAGCGGCAAATTCCTCTGCCGATTCGGGATTTTTAATTAAACTAGCATTTTTACCTACAAGGTTAGGTATGCCACCAATAGCGGTGCTAATGATAGGTAATTTTGCTAGACCTGCTTCTATCAAGATGTTTGGTGTGCCGTCGAACATACTTGTATATATAATGGCGTCATATTCATTAAGGTTAATATCGTCGAAGAAGCTCTTAAAACCACCTCGGTAGTTAAGATTTTTAAGTGATTTGTTAACTAATGGGTTAGTCGAGTAATGCCCCTTTTCTGGTGCGCCGTAACAATCAATTAAAACATCATTAGTATTTGCGAATTGTTTTGCGATAGCAACAACTGTTTCTGGACGCTTCTCTTTTTTGATTCGCGAGGCCCATAATAGACGAACTGGCGTATTATTCTTGGCTTTACGTGATCTTGCTACTTCTGGGACATTGAATGGCTGATGGTGTAATATCATCTTTTTCTTATCCATGCCATATTCATTTTCCCATAGATCTATAATTGCTTGGTTGTCGGTTGTTATGCATTTAACTTGGTTATAACACAGAGGTATGTATTCATGCACGTAACCCTGACGTTGTCCAAATTTAGATATAACTTCATTATATGCTGTTGCTACGATGCTAATATTTTTTGATTCCAAGTATGATTTATGCTCGGTTATAAACTTAAACCCAAGCAGCGAATTGGCGATATGAACAGCCTCGACGTCTAATTGTTCAACAAGTAGTTTAATCATCTGCAGACAAAATACACTATAATCAATATCGCTATTTATAATTTCTGCTATTGGTAGAAAATCTATTGAATCAGATAACTTGCTTGTATTGCATTCAACCGATTTTATTAACGGGTTGGTTGAGATGACTAATATGTGTTTGTCTGGTCTAAGTTTGGCGATAGCGTTTGCATAGTTGATAAAAAACATATCCGCCCCACCCTCTATCAGCCAAGGTACGACAAGTAAGTAATCATACTTATCATAAGTAAGGTGCGAGCAGGCTATTTTATAATATAACCCAAATTTATAATTGTTATCTTGGTTGCTCAGGCAAAGTGGCGACATGCCTTTTAAATATTCTGGGTATATAAATACGCGTGGTTCAATCTTGTGTATTAGTTGAGCATCTTTTAGTAGCCATGATGGGGCTGCGTAAGACGTAGAGAATGAGATGCCAGCACTTATATTGTTGATGCGGCTGCGCATGTTATGGTATATCTCAAGACTATGCTGTGCGGATTTGACAATTATCGGATAACTCTTTAGTTTATCTTTTACTGTGTTTTTTAATCTTCGACTGGCAGGTGTAGTTGGTTTGTGTTTTGTGAACTCATCAACTAGCTCGATTGATTTAATGTTTGACGGTAAAAGAAGCTTTGTCTTCGGAAGAATAAAACGGTTAAACGTATGTGTTTGTAATTGATCCTTTGTGTAATAACAAGTACGGGGGATCTTCTCGAGTGTTATTCTTTTATCAATAAGTTCACAAATTATGTGCCATTGGTAGGGGTCGTATTCATTACTATTACATGGGGTATATTCAAAGTCTTCAAAAATGTTTTTTGGGAAAATAAGTGACGACTTCCAACGACAATCAAAAACGTTTAGCAGAGTTTCTATCTCGAAATTTGTAAATGTATTTGATGGTTGAATTATAGGTGAATTATATGGCTCATTATAATATCCGACGATAGTGTCGCAATATGTAACGTATCGGCCATAATCCTTTGACTCTAGTAGCTCTAATGATTTTGAAAGATACTGAGATGACAACAGATCACCTGCAGTAAGGAATATAACGTATTTACCGTTCGACTTCGAGAGCGAGTAGTTCCGAGAAAGGTTAATATCGTAGAATGTATTTTTTAGAACGACAACGCTATTCTCTAACAGGAAATCATTGTTTGTGTCTATGTATTGAATCGTCGAAGCGGATGGGTTGTCTATATGAAGAATGATTTCACTCTTAAAATTACTGTTTTTTGTCTCAGCAATGGCGCTTAAAATACTCTTGTGGATTGTTATGCCCTCTGAACTTGACGTGATAATTATCGATAAATCAAGAATATTTTTCATATCATATATTATACCATGAGGCTATATCTCGCCTCAGAGCTGTAATTAGGCGGACAGATTAAATATTCTTATATCCGTTAGGATTGTTTGATTGCCAGCGCCAAGAATCTTCACATGCCTGATCGATGGTTTTTTCAGCAGTCCAACCAAGTTCTTTGTTGGCTTTATCGGCGGTAGCGTAACACGACGCGACGTCACCAGGGCGACGAGGAACGATCTGGTATGGTATGTCTTTGCCGGCGGCTTTACCAAAAGCTGTTATAAGCTCGAGCACAGATACGCCACGGCCAGTGCCTAGGTTATAAGTAGAGACGCCTGGTTGACTATGCTTCAGGGCGGCGACATGGCCTTTGGCAAGGTCGACGACATGAATATAGTCGCGAACGCCTGTACCATCCGTAGTGTCATAGTCATTGCCGAAAACATTAACTTTTTGTAGCTTACCAACAGCAACTTGAGCGATATAGGGCAGTAAATTATTTGGAATACCATTTGGATCTTCACCGATCATACCGCTAGAATGTGCGCCGACTGGATTAAAGTAGCGCAACAAGGTCACCTCTACGGAACTATCAGAAACGCTAAAGTCGCGCAGGATTTGCTCAATCATGAATTTAGTTTGGCCATAAGGATTAGTTATGCCAACACCAATACGACTTTCTTCGGTTAACGGCAGAGTTTCAGGGTCGCCATAGACAGTTGCCGATGAGCTAAAGACGATTCTTTTGACATTATGTTGTTTCATAACTTCCAACAATACAAGTGTAGAATCTATGTTGTTACTG
Source organism: uncultured bacterium (assembly GCA_903900345.1). Lineage (GTDB taxonomy): Bacteria > Patescibacteriota > Saccharimonadia > Saccharimonadales > Saccharimonadaceae > UBA1547. Next base: position 4,195 of record CAIUMO010000025.1, read on the forward strand.
TAGTATTCAAGTGGTTTTGAGATTGACTCACCAACTGCTTTTAGTCCGGCAAAATGAATGACGGCATCAAAATGGTTCTTATTAAATACTTCTTTGAGTGCATTAATATCACGAACATCAATGTCATAAAAAGGTATTGTTGAGTTTGTAATTTTTTCAACACGTCGCAGCGATTCTTGGCTGCTGTTTGATAGGTTATCGACAACAACAACTGAGTGTCCACTACTTAATAGTTCAATAATTGTGTGTGATCCAATGTAACCAGCGCCACCAGTTATAAGTATATTCATATAGCTATTATAGCATTTAGCCTAATTAAGTAGGTTATAATAGAGCGATGATAACAGTAATTATCGCTGGTGGTTCAGGCACCCGCTTGTGGCCACTGTCTACTCCTGAATATCCAAAGCACTTATTAAAATTGACCGGCAGTCGGACTATGCTGCAAACAGCTTATGATAGAGCTTCGAAGTTAGGCGATACGATTTATGTCGTAACGGAAGCTAGCCACTCTGGTCATGTTCGTAATCAATTACCAGAACTGCCAGCATCGGCGTTTTTAATTGAACCAGGCCGACGAGGAACAGCGAATTGTATTGTTTTTGCGCTTGATGTCATTGCCCGTTCTCATGATCATGATGAGCCGATCGCCTTTATTCACTCTGATCACCATGTGCGTGATATTGGTGGTTTCGCCAGATCATTTGCTGTAGCTGGAAAAGTGTCGCAAAAAGATAACCAAATCACATTAATCGGCATCGAGCCAACCTTTCCTTCGATCGGATTTGGTTATATTAAACGCGATGGTGTAATAAGTGCTAGTCGAGGCGTATTCCATGTCGAATCGTTCAAAGAGAAACCGAACTACGAAACAGCTAAGAAGTATGTTGAATCTGGTGATTATCTTTGGAATTGTGGTTACTTTGTTGGTTCGGTAAATACTTTCTTGGGTGAAATGAGATTGAGCGCGCCAGACCTACTAGATAGTTTTAATAGTTTAGCTCTAATTAAAAATGTTGGGTCAAAGCAATATAATGATGCGTATTTAGCGCTTAATAATCAAGTGATAGATATCGCCTTGATAGAAAAGACTAAAAGTTTAGCTGTAGTTGCCGCTAGTTTTGACTGGATGGATGTTGGGTCGTTCAAAGATTTACATGATGTTGTACCTAGGGATGAGCAGGGTAATTATTGCCATGGCAATAACATTCATACCATAGACGTCTCTAATGTCTATATTCGCAACGAAGAAGACGATAAGCCAATCGCTGTTATCGGCCTTGATAATATTGTGGTCGTAAACACGCCCGATGGCATATTGGTGTCACGTAAGGATGTCAGTCATAAGACTGGTGAGATAGCAAAGAAATTACAGATTTAATCTAGCCAACAAATCCATGTAGTATAAACATGGATAGCATTATAAACTGAATCATTGCACCTGTCAGGCAAAGGCATATTAAAATCGTTTTTCTATATCTACCTTTTATCATTAAGGCTAGCGCTACGTAAAAGGTTAAACACGGTAAGATGTAGCGATGTACCGATACTACGTTGCTATTAAGAGTGAACATAACGATCGATGTTAACCCATAGATGCCAAGTGGTATATATTTGCCTTTTTGTTTTAATAATAAATAAATTGATCCGATTGCTAGAATCATTATGCTACTCAGCGGCAGTATATAATTTATTACTAGCTCATTATTAATAGACCTTTGATGTAGAAAAACTTTAACTACTTCATAGGTTGATCTGAGGATGGTTTTAATAAAATTTATGTCAAATATCTGGTAAGACCAATCGTTTGTCGCGCTGTAGGCATGGAACATTGCCAAAAAGTCACCTCGAACAATTAATAAATATATCCCGTAAACGATAAACCCAATAGGCGCTAATAAAAAATATAGTAGATTTCTATTAAAATACCTCTTTATATCCCAGTTGTATGACCGCATGAATTCAAGGCCACAAAGACCGACTACTAATATAGCTGGTAGTCGAGCTGAAGTTAGTATTGCTAGGATGATGCCCATAGTTAGCCATTTGTGTCTGAGGGCGAAAATGTAAGCCCATAAACTGAGAGCCATAAATATCGCCTCGCCATAGAATACATGCAGGAAGAAAGCTGCGGGCGTAAATAATACCAGTGCGATAAGCCAATACTTTTTTCCGTCGTCAAGAAATTCACGTCCAAGTTTTAGCAATGCGATGATTATGGACCAAACGGCGATAGTATTAACTATTTGCCCAGCTACCAAGATATCAAGTGAGTTAAAGCTGATTAGTTTAATGATAATAACAAGTAATGGAAAGAGCGGATAAAAGGCTGCAGCGGCTGCATCTGTAATGTAGTGGCCGCTTATAACTGCTATATACCAGCCTGAGTCCCAATTATATGTATGGCTGACGATACTACTAGCCCCACCTATTGAGGAGCTATCTATTAAATAGCCTATAGTTAGCATAGCTGTCTTCCAGGCGACCGTGATAAGTAATGCAATACCTAAGTCGGTTTTTAGGAATTTTTTAATTAATTTCATTATCGTTGACTATTTTACAAAAATTAGTTATTAATAAGGTTTTTCTTTCGATATTCATATATTAAGATTGTATCATTTAACGGAGGCATAGATAGTTAACTTTAATATCCCCCTATTTTTAGTATTATTTCCGCTTTAACGAACAGCAATAGTTCTTGGTCAGGTATAATAATATATACGTTTCATAAAAAGCAGAGGAGTATCGTATGTGCGGAATAGTAGGATGTATTGGTAAAAAAGAAGCCCAGCCCTATTTAATTAGCGGTTTACATCGATTAGAATATCGCGGTTATGATTCGGCTGGAATTGTGACTATTAGTAATGATAATAAGGCGACATTATTGCGCGCCAAAGGTAAAGTCTCTTCACTGGAGTCATTAATTGGTAAAAATACATCCAAAGATACGATTGGCATTGGTCATACCAGATGGGCAACGCATGGTGAGCCGTCAGAAACTAATGCCCATCCTCATCAATCTGGCAACGTCTATCTGGTACACAATGGTATTATTGAAAATTACAAAGAGTTAAAGACTAGCCTTAAGGATCATGTCTTTAAAAGCCAGACCGATACCGAAGTTTTGGCGGCTTTAGTTAACTCGTTTTACAACAACGACACTGAATTAGTTGATGCTGTTACCCAGGCTTTGCAATTGGTAGTAGGCACCTACGGTATTGCGGTTGTATCGGCTCGCAACCCTGACGAGATTATAGTCGCCCGATCAGGCAGTCCACTAATTATTGGCATAGGTGATGATGAGACATATATCGCCAGTGATGCCTCGGCCTTAATCGGCTACACCACGCAAGCTATTTATTTGAATGATGGTGAGATAGCAGTTTGTCGTCGAGATGGTGTCAAGTTACGTGATCTTGCAGCTCAACCGATATCAGCTCAGGTTGAAACGATCGAGATTGATATGCAAGCGATTCAGAAACAGGGTTATGATCACTTTTTATTAAAAGAGATTTGTGAGCAACCAGTTACACTACGCTCAACCTTAAGCGGTAGAGTAAATGTCGAAGACGAACTAGTTAAACTGGGTGGCTTGAATTTAACCGTCGAAGAAATCAGAGATATCGAGCACGTCACAATAATTGGCTGTGGGACAGCTTATTATGCTGGCTTACTCGGTTCGTATTATCTAGAACAGCTAGTTGACGGTTTGACGGTTGATGTCGCTATGGCGTCTGAACTGCGTTACCGCTCGTTCCATTTACCAAAGAAAACAGTTGCTTTGGTGATATCACAATCTGGTGAAACGGCCGATACTTTGGCTTGTTTGCGTGAGTTAAAACGAAGAGGTGTAAAAACTCTTGGTATTATTATCGCCGTTGGTTCGACAATTGCTAGGGAAGTTGATGGTGGTGTTTATGTCCATGCCGGTCCTGAGATATCTGTCGCCTCTACCAAGGCCTTTACGTCACAAGCAGTCACAATTACTATGTTTGGTGTTCAAATCGCTCAGGCTAAGGGCTCAGGCGCCAAGGATGTTGCCAAATTTATTAAGGAACTAGACCAATTACCAAATGAAATTGAAGCCGTTATAAATAATTACAAAGATCGCATCGCTGACCTTGCTAAACGCTATGCGCATTATGAGCATGCCATATTCTTTGGTCGTGACACCTTATATCCAGTCGCACTTGAAGGAGCGCTAAAACTGAAAGAAATATCATACATTCAGGCCGAAGGGTTTGCAGCTGGTGAATTAAAACATGGTCCAATTGCATTAGTCGACGATACCTTCTTTGAAGTCGCTTTGATATTAGATAATTGGTTGTTTGATAAAAGCCTCAGCGGATTAGCAGAAGTTAACGCCAGAGGTGGGCATATTATTGCAATAACCAATAGTAAAAAACAAATTGATGCCGAAGAGGTACTGGTTATTGATACAAAGTTAGACCTATTGGCGCCATTAGTCTTGAATGTCGCCCAGCAACTATTCGCCTATTATGTAACTGTTGCCAAGGGTTTCGATGTTGATCAACCACGTAATTTGGCTAAAAGCGTCACGGTTGAGTAGCCGTATCTTATGAAGCAGGTTTGTCTTGTCACTTGCTATAACCAACCTGACTATATTCGTGCCAGAACTTTACGGATGGCTTTTGGCGACGTTAAAAATGTTAAGTTAATTGTTGTAAAAAATAAACACACTGGCTTGCTGAGATACATTGAGGTTCTATGGCAGTTGATTATTGTCCGTATTACTAAGCAGCCAGATTTATACTTTTTGACTTTTCGGGGCTATGAAATGCTACCATTTGTACGTTTAATTACATTTGGTAAGCCACTGATTTTTGATGAGTTTATAAATCTGGTTGAATGGGTTGTTTATGAACATCATAAATTTAAAGCTAGTAGTTTGACTACAAAGGCCTTGACTGGCTTTTATAGATTCTGGCTTAAATCGGCCAATCTAATTGTGACGGACACGCAGTCGCATGCTGAGTATTCTGCTAAGCTAATGAATATACCATTAGACAAATATGTACCGTTAATTGTCAGTACTGACGAAGTAACATTTGGTTATATTGGCCAGCAATCAAAATCAAAGGCCGGACTATTCAAAGTCTTTTATTATGGCAATATGTTACCGCTGCACGGTGTTGATATTGTGATTGAAGCGATGGTGTTATTGAAAGATCAGGGGATTGAACTAACCTTAATCGGCGGTAAGGGCAAGATAGATGTTGCAGTCGAAAAGGCAAGGTTAGCTGGCGCAGCCATTGATTATAAAACCTGGGTACAATTCAATGATTTGCCACATTACATCGAACAAGCCGATGTCTGTTTGGGTGGCCCGTTCGGCAGTACAACTCAGTCACAATTTGTGATTACCGGCAAAACATATCAATTTTTACAAATGGGTCGACCAGTGATTGTCGGTGCTAACTTAGAATCAGGTATCTTTACCGACAAAGATAACGCCATAGTTGTCGAACAAGCCGATGCCGAGGCCTTGGCGGGTGCGATTCTATGGTCAAAACAACATCCGATTCAATTAGACAAGATTGGTGAATCTGGTAAGCGATTATACCAAGAAAAGCTTTCAATTAAGTTCTTAACTAAACAGTTAAATCTTTTGCTTGCGAACAAACATATTCTTTAAGTGCAATGTACTTGATATAAAGAATAATATTATCAAAAAGACTATATAAATCGCTCGATCAACGATACCAGCGGCAACAATAGACATCAATGGAATGCTATGAATCGATTGTGACAGCAGCAAGAAGGCCTCGCGAACGCCAATAGCGCCAGGTGTGAGTGAAACGAAAAGGGCTAAGTTGGCACTGGCGGTGTAGGTAATTGTCTGTATCAAGCTATATGAGCCACCAGGATTAATTGCATTAAGTTCGATTGTGTAAATTACGGTCATAAATGCAATCTGAATAGCGGTTAAGATAAAAATGCCCAAGATATATTTTTTCAAAGCCGTCAGACCTAATTTGTCAGTGGCTACTGTAATTATCGTAATCGCAACTAATACGCCCAGTATGGTGAATATTGGTAGATTTTTGATAAATAACAAAGAGACGTTCAGGGCTGCATAAGCAAAATAATAAAATAGCATTACATAGGTGTAGTCACGGATTTTGAGACCGAGTTTTTTCTTTAAATAAATAGCGCGCACTGCCGGTCCGCTTTGGAGCGGTCCAAAAAAGTTAATCACACCGGAATAGATGGTTAGAAAGAAGCTGTTTTTGAGCGGTAATTCCTTGCGGCATAGACGGATTGTGTTATGGGTTATAAAGACGTTAGTTAGTACTACGCCGCCGTATAACAATAAAATCAACAATACGTTAACGAAGCCAACTTTGGCTATGTCATTGATAATTGCTGGATGCGCATAAACATAGACCCCAAAAAATATAAAAAAGGCGACTATTACAAAGATAGCTAACGATTTTTTGTATTTTTTGACTAATTTTAATAAAGACGAATCTGATATTATTCGGCTGACCTTTTGAAGCTTGGTTGTCAAAGTTTTTATCATTATTTTTTGTATTGTATTTCTTTGATTCTTTCGAGTTGCTCTTCAACCAAAATGCGGTTAGTTCGCAGCAGGTCTGATATTACCAATAAAGTAAATGACAACAGCGCGCCGACTAACATTGATGAGCCAAAAATTAAAGATTGCAGATGTCCACGACTGTTGCCGTTCAACCAGTGAACGCCAAAGCTAATAAATGGAATTGAACCGATAATCAAAAAAGTGAAGCCAAGCGTATTAAAGATAAAATATGGTTTAAACATTATAAAACTGCGAATGATAGCTTTGGCTGACTGCGCCATGTGATGCCAAATATTCTTGAACAGGCGAGACTCTCGAGTTTTGGCGTTAGTCTCGATTTCTATGCTAGCAATTTTAAGGCGTTTGTTACCAGCCTGAATAATCGTTTCCATACAATAACTAAATGGAGTCACTATATTAAGTTTCATCAGTGAATTGCGCGAATAGGCCCTAAAGCCGCTAGCGGCATCTGGTAGATTAGTACCGGCGGCTTTATTGACCACCCAGCTACCAAATCGTTGCATTAGCTTTTTGAAGATTGAAAAATGGGCGATTTTGGCGGTTTGTCGGTCGCCAATTACTATCTCGGCTTGGCCCTTGATTATCGGCTGCACAAGATCAGCGATTCTAGCTTGAGGATATTGATTGTCACCGTCAGTATTGACGACGATATCGGCGCCGTGCTGAAGGGCATAGTCAACACCATCGCGGAATGAACGGGCTAAGCCCATGTTGCGTGCATGTCTAACAAAATGTTTGACGCCGTGTTTCTTGGCGATTTCGATTGTTTTATCACTTGAGCCGTCGTCAATAATCAGGATTTCGATTGTATCGACATTTTTAATTTTTTTAGGTATCGATTCAAGCACCAGGTGTAGGGTCGATTCTTCGTTTAGGCAGGGAATTTGGACAAAAACTTTCATATATATTATTATATCAGCCTTTACCACTAATGATTAATGGCGAGATTATATTCTTTAAGTTGAGGTTAAAATCTATAACGGATTTGTCTTGCCAATACCAACCAGATTCGCCTCTAATCAAATAAGTAAACATGCCGCCACCCTGAAGCAATAACAAGATAATTACGACCGCGAATATATTCACGAACGATTCGAGGCGTTTTTTGACTAACCGCTTGAATAATTGACGATAAGCCAGGCCCATGAGAATAAATAAGAAAGGCAACACGATTACAAGGTATCTGCCATTAACGGCTAGCATAGTGCGATAACGCAGATATTCAGTAAGGTTTATGTAAAATATGGCGCCAATATATAAAGCTAGAATTGTTACAAATAATAATAAGCGCCGGTCAATACTGATAATGATTTTTCGGAATACTACCAAGATTATCAAGCCGATAAAGCCAATAATTGCAGCTATAGTGATCGGAATTGGTAGTGGTAAATCGTTACTGTAATCGTAGTTTATAGCAAAGTAAAGTCGGTAAATCATACCTCCGAACCAGTATGGTACGAATAAGAACATTTGAGGGTCATAATCGGGATCATTATCTATTATATTGGTCGTGATACGATTATTGCGCGCCCATGGCCCATATTGAACGCAGTATGATGTAGCCTGAATTTTACTGCATTCTGGTTCTAGGCTGTGGTATTGAAACAGATTGACGCCGTATCTTTCGATAAATAAACCACCGCTTATAATCATGGCGATTATTAAAGTCACTTGTAGCCAGTGCCGTAATGATTTAAACGAGTTAGCCGTAGCTTTTATTAACGTAGCTTTTGATGACGTTCGTATGAATATGACTGCTAGGTATATAATCGTGGCGCCAAATATTGGTAAGAAGGGGTATTTAACTAGACTGCCCAGGATGCCGACTGTAATTAGTAATATAAATCTTGTGACTGGTATTTTACCGCTTAGGACGATACCATCGCGGCAGTCTAAAGCTAAACTAGCGATCAGTGGCACTAGGACAAAAATCAAGTTGTCATAATTTATTGTTGCTGCCAAAAATGGTACGGCAGGTATCAAAACCAACATCAGTAGCGAGAAGTTAATCATAGTCTTTGATATTTTTAGCCTATTAAATAGTTGTCGGAATAAAATCATTCCGCCGGCAAATAGACCGATATTCAAAAACCTCATAATAATTATTTGGGCTGATTGTTGATGAATGAATGAGGCGATTATTCGATAGGGGAAGCTCATCAGGTAGTGATAGAGGTATGAGTCATATCTGGTTATCTCGCCGTATATAGCCGAATTGGCTGGCGCGTTATTGATAAATGGCAACCATTGATGCGAATAAATTTGAATTAGTCCAAAATGATAGTTCTCGTCAAAAGCCATTGGATATTGGGCGGTTAATGCAAACCAAGCTGCTTGAATTATCAGTAAACCAATTATTACGTAAAAAAACTTATTAGAGCTAAGGACTCGATAAATACTATGTGAGATTTTATTAACCATGGAGTTTGTTTTTAGTATGACTAATAATCCTTAGAGCGCGCTGGATAGCTGGCTTGGTCGTTGACGATTTTACGAATTTTAGTGATAAATAAACCCTTGTCGAAACGCTTAGCTTTGCGGCGTAGTGTGCCTGGCAAAAAGTTGATTGTCTCGGCTTTTTGAATTGCTTGAACGACAGACTTAACGGTCTGCGAACTGAATAGTATGCCACTTTCGCCATCTTGGATTATATCCAAAGTACCACCTTTATTGTAGGCGACAACTGGTACGCCGGCAGCCAAGGCTTCGACTTGAACAATGCCGAAATCTTCATCGGCGGGGAATATATAGCCCTTGGCATTATTTAAAGCTTCGGTTACGGCCTTATTTGAAGCATCGCCAAATCGATCTGTAAAGAATTGCACTGTTGGTCCAGCCATCTCGACTAGCTTTTGATGTTCACTGCCATCACCATAGACTTTTAGCTTAAGGCCAAGTTTAGTTGCGGCGGCAACAGCTAAATCGATCCGTTTATACGGCACCTGGCGGCCTAATGCCACATAGTAATCGTCGCGAACTCTGGCTGGTTCAAATCGATCGACATCAACAGGGGGATAAATAACGGTTGATGGTTTGCCGTAATACTTTTTGATGCGTTGTTGGACTTCGCTGCTGTTGGCAATAAAAACATCAACTTTTTGAGAGGCTTTGTAGTCGGATTTCTTAAGCGCTGGAACCATCAACGGCATAACTAGACGGACTAGCCAATTTAGTTTGCCAAAACCTGGGTCGGCTAGGTATTCATCGTAATGGCTCCAGTAATAGCGAATTGGAGTGTGACAATAACAGATGTGAATTTGGTTTGGGCGAGTCTTTTGGACTTGTTTTGATTCGGCGCTTGAACTGCTAATAATAATGTCAAAATCTGACAGGTCTAGTTTTTTGAACGCCATAACGCGCAACATTGGAAAAAATTTATGTAGTTTACGCAATGGTTTCGGTAGATTCTGTAAAAAAGTCGTGCGAACATCTAGGTTTTTAAACGCCGGCATAGCTTCGGGGGTGAATGTTGATGTATAGATCGGTGCACTCGGAAAAGCTTCATGAAGCGCTAGCGCAACATTCTCGGCGCCACCCATATTAGTCAGCCAGTCATGAACAATGGCGATCTTCGGGGCAGTCACTATTTAGCTCCACGTTTACGTAAGACTACACCGATTGTCTTGAATAAGATCTTGATATCAAGCCAAAAGGTCCAGTTTTGGGCATAGAATAATTCGAGCTCAATGCGTTCGTCGAATGACAGCTCGCTACGGCCACTAACTTGCCAGATGCCAGTTACGCCTGATTTGACGCTATGTAGTAATGAGGTTCGACCGTGAGCTAATTTTATCTCTTGGGGTAGAATTGGTCGAGGTCCAACTAGGCTTAAGTCGCCCTTTATGACGTTGAAAATTTGCGGTAATTCATCTAATGAAGTTGAGCGCAAGAATCTTCCAAAGCGAGTAATTCGTGGGTCGTTTTGGACTTTACGATGTTTTTCGTATTCGATAGCTAAATCTTCGCGACCCATTTGACGAAATTCTTCAGCGGCATCACAGCTGCCGTATTTGGAATCCATACTACGGAATTTAATCAGGTCAATGTGTTCCGAAAAGCGACTTAAACGCTTGCTGATATAAAAGGCGGGGCCAGGATCAGCCATCTTTTTGATAACATATATCACTAATAAGATTGGCGATAACAAAACTAGCAAGAATAAGCTAACTACGAAATCAAAGATGCGCTTGATAATGGCTCCCCAACCGATAAGTGGGGTCTGATAGACTGATATCATTGGATAGCCCAAGAATACGTCAATTGTGTTTTTGCCTGAGTAAAATTCGGCCTCGCCTGGTATGAAACTGTAGCTAATATTATTAGCTTGAGCAGCGCCAAGAATCTTTTGGTTGCGTCCAGACGAATCATATAAGTCGGTCTGAATAATCGTTGTAATGTTATTTTGTTTGATATCTTTTAGGGCAGTTTCAACTAGTGAATAACGTTTAATCTTTAGATCGGCTGGCACAATGCTATTTGGGCCCGCAATGGCAATGATTTTATAGCCACTTTTAACAGTGTCCGATAAGCTGCGCGCAATATCGCTGGTTGCCTCGGAACTGCCAATTAATAACACTCGATTAATGCCTTTGTTGTATCTGAACATTAGACTACGAACTAGCCTTAATACTTCTCGTTCAAATACAATTAATCCAAAAGCCGCCAACAGTCCATACAATGCGACTAGTCGGGCGGGTAGGATATTCTTGTCGCTGACATATTGCCAGCCTATGATTAATAGGATGCCGACAAATGAGCCAACGGCAACTTTAGCCCACTCAGCCAACCGACGATTGTAGGTGCTTGACTGATAAAGACCCAATAACGCAAAAATTATAATCCAAAAAGGGATAATAATTAAGAACGCGCGTAAGTAATCATAGGCGTGAATATTGGTTAATAATGGTCGTGGATCATACTGAACCCGAGCGATGTAGGCGATAGTAAAAGCGCCTAGTAGAACGAACGTGTCTATTATTATAAGTACTAGACTGTAAAATTTAGTGTTTTTGCCTGGCATAAGTAGTCTAATTATAACACTTTTAGTATATAGTAGGTGGTATATGGTAGGTGGTAGAAAGCAGAAACTGCTAAAAAGACTTGAAAAACTATACGTTGGCATACTACTAGTTATATTTGGTGGTATTGTCTTGCAAGGTCCAATAAGTGCTGGTTTCGGTAGTTTGTTTCCAAGTTATGATCTATTGATCAAATCATGGAAAGAAATCCTAATGTTGGTGGCTGGTGTGATTGCACTTGTCTTGCTTTATCAAAAAAAGAAACTACAGATATTGCGCGATCCAGTTATCTTTGCGATTGGCGCTTACGGTGTTTTACATCTAGTTCTGTTCGGCTATACATTTACCGGTTTAACGTCGAGTTTAGCCGGTTTAGCGATTGATCTGCGCTATGTTTTATACTTCGGTCTGGTTTATGTCGCGATGCGCCTATATCCACAGTATCGTCAATACTTTATTAAGGTTGGCATAGCCGGCGCTTTGGTTGTGCTGGTTTTTGCGTTACTTCAGGTTTTTATCTTGCCCAAAGATGTCTTGAAATATATTGGTTATAACGTTGATACGATTAGTCCATATCTGACGGTTGATAAGAACCCAGGCTTTATCAGGATTAACAGCACACTAAGGGGCCCTAATCCACTTGGAGCTTATGCTGGTATGGCGTTGGTATTGGTCGTAGCTGCTGTAGCGAACCGTAAATTTATAAAAGGTAAGCTTTCGATATTTGTATTATCCCTGTTATCAATTGGTGGAATAGTCGCCTTGTGGTCCAGTTACTCGCGCAGTGCTTGGATTGGGGCTATTATCGCTATCATTTCCTTATTAACTGTCATCAAGATAAACAAAAAATCACTAAAAACTTGGTTAATAATCGGTATCATATCAATTGTGTCGCTGGGTGGAATTGTTATATTTAGTAATGGTGGTAATTTTATATCGAACGTCTTACTCCATGAAAATCCAAACGGTGGCAGTAGCACTAATTCTAATCAGGGCCACATTAGTTCATTACAGGATGGCTTAAAGCAGATGACCAACCAGCCATTAGGCGATGGTGTTGGCAGTACTGGTTCGGCATCACTCTACAGTAAAAATCCAACAATAGTTGAGAATCAATATTTATTTATCGCTCATGAAGTTGGCTGGTTCGGCTTGATATTGTTTGTCTACATAGTCGTATTAGTAATGAATAGCTTATGGAAGCTTCGTAAAAATTGGTTAGCAATTGGCGTGCTGGCTAGTGGTATTGGCTTGGCGATAATTGGCCTGTTGTTGCCAGTTTGGGTTGACGACACGGTAGCCATAATTTGGTGGGGATTAGCAGCTATAGCACTATTTCCTCCTAAAAAAGCATTAGAGGTATAATAGACAGAATGGATCACAGACTACGGAAGTTAAATGCCAGATTTAGATCACATTGGCGCCAGATCTTGTTATTTGGTGTTAGTGGGCTATTAATTTTAGTAGTGATTGGGCAGTTTATCTACCCGTCTGATCGTCTGGCTTTATTTACAGTTGTTGATGGTACTTCGTTTAGCAGCTGGCAAAAGAATGACGCCATTAAACTACTGAATGATAAATATAATAACCAAACAATACCACTATATTTTGGTGAAGCAACGCAGCCATATAAAAAACCACTCCCAGCTGAAATCGGCTTAACTATTAATAACAAGACGCGTATTGATAGTCTTAATTATCCTTGGTATTTGCGTATTATACCAACATCGATTTTGTGGGCACATTTTGTCATTAAGGTTCCATCCGAACCGATTTATCAACGTAATAGCGATAAGCTATCAGCCTATATTAGCAAAGAGCTGGATGCTTCGTGTAATATCAAACCCCAAGATGCTAGCCTGGGTTTATCAGATGGAACTGTTAAAGTTATACCTTCACGAATTGGTGGTACTTGCGATATAGACCAGGTTAGTAAAGTATTATCTGAAACAAAACCACAGCTTGGTGGTAAATATCGTGTTGTGATTCCTATTAAAGCTACCACGCCAGTGGTGAGTGATGTCGCGGCACAGCAGCTAGCTGACTTATTGAATAATAAAGTTGGCACAGGCATCGCAGTTGTCGTTAATGGTTCATCTCAAATAATTCCAGCCATCCAAGTCTTGGACTGGATTGATTTCAGTTCGAGCGACGGTAAATTGACTTATACTTTTAACGCGGATCGAGCTTTAGTTGACCTTAATCAAGAATTTGCGTCTAAGGTCAATATCGGTGCCGGTACGACCAAGGTCAGTATGTATAACTTTACTGAAGCTTCACGAGTCACTGGCGCTAGTGGTAAAAAACTTGATGTTAGTGCAACACTAAATAGTCTGAAATCATTTATTGATAATGGTACGCCAGCCACGGTAGCGACAATGATAGTATCGCCAGCGGTCATCTATTCTTATAGCTATAGTTCAGATGATGAAGGCCTTTCGGCTTTAATGCAGAACTACGCTCAAACACATTCTGGTGTTTACGGAGTTTCCTTGATCGAATTATCTGGACAGGGTCGCGTAGCCTCTTATAATGGCAATAAATCATTTACGACTGCTAGCACGTATAAATTATTCGTGGCTTACAGTAGCTTGATGCGTATTGAAAGTGGTGCATGGCAATGGTCCGACCAAATTATTGATGGACGTGATCTCTCGGCTTGTTTTGATGACATGATTGTCAAATCTGATAACAAATGTGCTGTTGCTATGCTAAACAAGATAGGTCATACCGAGATAACTAATGAAGCGCATGCTATTGGCTGCAATAGCACATCATTTATAGGTAGTGGCGATATTAAAACAACGGCGGCTGACTTGGCGCTGTTGTTAGCTAAATTGCAGAACGGTCAGATATTGACCAGCCAATCAAGTAGGGACACCCTAATTAATGCCATGAAGCGCAATAACTATCGCGACGGCATACCAGCCGGCATTAGTGGATCGGTTGTGGCTGATAAGGTTGGATTTTTGGACGACCTTTTGCATGACGCCGCTATAGTCTATAGCCCAACTGTCACGTATGTCTTAGTCGTAATGACCGACGGATCAAGTTGGGGTAATATCGCCAATCTGGCTAGACAGATTGAAAATCTACGAACACAATAATTAGAAAGTGTTATAAATAGTATTATGATTGAGCAACGATCCAGCAAAAGACAACGAGAGCTATTAAGCTTTGTTGATAGCTTCATTCAGAGGCATGGTTATGGTCCTAGTTATCGCGAAATTATGCGCGCTTTGGGCTATAAGTCAGTCTCAACAGTAGCTGTTCATATTGATGGCTTGTTGACGAAAGGTTATTTGCGCAAACGTGATCGATCAGCCAGATCACTGGAAGTCGTTACGACGCATTTGGACGAACCTTCAGCTAAAAAAGCTCCAACGCCAGCTCAAGAAAAATGGTTAATCAACGCTGTTACAAATAAGTTCAATGATTTTGACAATTCACACAGCGCCGAAACTTTAGATGAATTGTATGTTTTAGTTGGTGCGCTGAAAGTGTTAGGTTTGGACGGCGCCCATATCGCAATGAAAACTCGCCTGGTTGATTATCTTAAAACTCAGAACAAAATTGGATAGTTGACTAATTCAAAGAGTAAAGTATATAATAACACTTGTATTCCGACGTAGCTGTCACCATGTCGAATGACGTGGCAATGGTAAAATTGGTTTCATATATTCCGACGTAGCTGTTCCCATGCTGTATAGCGTGGCAATGGTAAAGTACGGTACACCTATTCCGACGTAGCTCAATGGTGGAGCAAGAAGCTGTTAACTTCGAGGTTACTGGTTCGAGCCCAGTCGTCGGAGCCAAATAAAGAAGACCCGCAAAGGTCTTTTTTATTTGGCTCCGCGCCCTGCGGTCTCGAACCAGTAACTCGCCAGCTTGCCTGGCGATAGTTACTGGTTAGGTGTAGCGAGTAAAATAAAAGAAAGCGCGTAGCATTTTCTTTTGTGAACGAGCGGAAAAGGCGAAGCCGCTGGCCAGTCGTCCAGACCTTATGGTCTGTTTTTCGCGGATATTATAGAAGCGGCGAATTAGCTGTCTGGATATTTGTGTGTTTTTGTTAAGTAATAAATTATATTTGTAGAATACATTTAAAGTTTTTCTTTGTCGTTTGCGCTATTATTAGATTAAGTTAATTTTAGTTGAAAGTATTAATATGAAGTTTGGTATAAGAAAGCGTAGTTTTAAAAAATCATTTAGTGCTATGACAACTGGCAGATTAAAACGTGCAGTCAAGCGACAGGTTCTGCCATTTTATGGTAAAAAAGGGGCGGGATGGATAAAGAATCCAAAGAAAGCATTGTATAACGCCGTTTATCATAGAGTTACTATTAAATCGCCATTACCTTATCTAGGATCTGATAATAAAAAAGTAACAAGAAGGAGCAACATGGCATTTAGCACTTATATAGAAACTGCAGATAATGATAATGTGGCGGAATCGATAGCAACCTCATACAAAGCACTAACAGTTGGTAGCGGTAATTTTGAACAATTGAAGCAAGATTTAACTGAAGTTTATGACAACAGGCTAAAACTTAAAAAAGAATTATCGAAATCTAAGATTATATATTATTTAACGTATTTATTTAACTCAAAAGATAAACGTCAAGCAAAAAAAGACATTATTGAAAAATTAAGTAATGCGGTTGAGCATGCATATATAGACCTGAATTTTGAAGTGAAGTTAAAGGACGCGCATTTGTGGATGGAATGCTGTGAAACATTTGAGGAGGTTATGAAATCAGACAAGATATGGGATTTAACTTCGAGAAAAGATACTAATAGGTATCGTGAAAGAACTATTGCTAGTGAGAGTGTTGATAGAAAAATTGTTGTTGCTCGTGACCATAAGTCTCTAGAGTTTATTAAATCTGATGTTGATAATATTTATATACCAAATGTGAACGGTCCTGATATTTATATATTTCCTGCCTTCATTGTTCTGTTTAAAAATTATAAACAATTTAGTATTCACGATATACAACAGGTCAATATATCAGTTACTGCTACTGGATTTCATGAAGAAGATGGCGTGTCTGGGGATGCGACTGTAGTTGGCCAGACTTATAAATATACAAACAAAAACGGTACTCCCGATAAACGATTTGCAAATAATTACACCATACCCGTAGTTCGTTATGGCGATTTGAGGCTTGATTCGGATGGCGGTATTAATGACAGATATTTATTCAGTAATTTTGATAAGTTTACTGAATTTAGCAAAGCACTTACTAAATTTGTTCAAGTAAATTTGAAAGTATCTGTTCAGAAGTAGATAGATAGACTGCCTACCTCCAAATAAATATATACCCATATAGTATCTTTTTGAAATTGGGGGTGGGGGTGTATCTTATTAGTAAGCCATATTAGAGGTGCGAAATTGTCTGTCTAATTGTCGAACAGTTTTATTTGCACATCTAGCTAGCGATTCGCCAACTTTTGCGTGATACCAACTACCAAAGCACTGTCTGTTAAGAAGCTTCCTTTATAATAAAGAGCTTCTACTCGGAATCGAGCTGGTCTTTTACATAAAAGTCATTACTAATTTTTATGACCAAGGCTATCATAAGTTTTAGTGCGATTATGTATGTGTTATGGTGAATATTTTCATTATCTTTATCTGCTTGTGAGCCATGTAGATATTTATTTCTTAGGTCATATCCATCACTAAACTCAGACTGGTTTAATTGGAAGTTGAAATAGCTAGCTTCCTGGTCTGTGAGAAGTGTGGATTTTCTTATTAGCCATCCGCTATTGACCATAGAATCTATTTCGGTTCTTATATCTTCTGCGGCATTGTTGTAGCCGATAGCTTCATAGTCGAACAGGACTTTTAATGCCACTATTTGCGGTAGGCTTCGGAATTTCAATAGGCCATCGACTGTATGTAGCACCCCTAGCTTAACTAACTTATCGATTTGAGGCTTTTGAAATGATTGTAATTCATCAAATCTAATATCTTTTGTAGTTAGTAGTTCAAACAGGGTTCTAGCCTGTAGGTCGTCATTGATATACCCTAGGTGTGCTTGGTCTGAGAATAAGTAGAATTGTACAAGAGCTATGTCTTCGTCGTTAGTGACATATACATACTTGTCTTTTATTGGGCTGGGTATATCGTGATAACGTATTTGTTCTGATGTGAGGTCAAGTAACTCTTTATCAATTTTGCCGTCTTCCGCATAAAGGCTAAATTGTCTAAGAATACTCTCCATCTCTGTAAACACATGTCTGCTTTTTTCTAGGTATGTAGACAGTTCGCTGGACGGCTTATATTGAAATCCCTCTGCGCAATGCCTAGTTTTTAAGTATTCCTCAAAGAACCAAGCTATAACTTTCTCTAGTGAGTTATTGTGTTCCTGTAAGAATCTCTCATATACAAACACTTGTCCAAATGAGCGTTGCTCGGATAAGTTGAAGGCGATTCCTGTTGGATATGAGTTCTTGCCTTTAACGCCCATAAAGCGTTCAACTATACCCGTCATCGCAGATTTATATGATGGTAGGCTGAGAACCATTCCTTCATGCACAAAACCAAACAGGTGAACAAAGTTAGCTAGTATTTCCTCATTAGACGAATGCTCTTCTAGCCACTTTTTACCATAGCTAAGTCTTATGATTCCCTCCGCATTCGTAGATAGTAATAGTGGTTCGGATTGCTCGTTGTCTATGGCAATGTCTGTACCGTACTTGAATCCGCCAGCGTTCTTATTCTTAAAGAATTCCTCTGTCCACTCCTTGTCTTTGCGTTTTGCTTTTAGTTTCAATTTGGCGTTCATACCAATAGCCTTAGGGCTTGTGTCTGCAATTAATTTTATGTAGTTAGGGTTAGCTTCGGCATCATCAATGTAGCGGCCCAATAGGGCCTGTATGTCGTCATTAGTCAGGCTGCTGGGCAAATGTATATCTTGTCTATCTTTTTTCTCTAAATGTTTACGCATGACTAGCTCTGCATTCCTAGCTTCAGCAATTAGTAACAGGCGAATGTCTTGGTCAAATACTTTCACTAATTCCTTATTTTCAAGCATCTCACCAACACGAATACCGGCCTTACGCAGTAGAGTTAATAAATCTCCAGCCACAGCTCGTTCGTGTACTTTGTTTCCTATTATTAATGTCAGTAAGTTATGATGATAATTGTTATCGATTTTAGTTATTTTAGTTGCGGCATTTGACTGGTCTATCGTGTTTAAAAAGATTGCGATAGTCTTTCTAATTTTCGGAACTAATGCTTTATATTCCGTTTCTTTTTCAGAACTTAAGTCCTTTGGAAAAACACCATTCTCCGCAAATTGAACCGTATTATACAACTCTATAATATCGTCGATTGCGTAGTCGGTTTTGCTGCTGTCGTAATCGTCTAAGCATTCCGTAGCCCTCTTTACTTGGAAAAATGTTCCATAATCATTAAGTCCATAAAATTTTAAACGTTTATCCATAAGTAGCTCCCTCTTGTATATCATTTTACATCAAACTGAGACTGTTATATAAGTAATGTAGTAGAGCGAACATTCCACACTACACCGTTTCTGCAAAAGAGTTTGCGTTATCTAGATTATCGGCAACAAAGAAAAGGCGGAGCAGTATATGAAGATTATCTGGACAAGTCTGCCAAAATATACGCCACAAAATAGCCCATGAAAGTGCATATCCGTTCGAAAGACCCTTTAGCTAGCTTTAGTGTAGTGACATGAATTTGATATTGATACAGTCGTAAAAAATTTTGAAAAAGATTGTCATGTATTAAGTACTCTTGAACAAAATATGTATGAGGTTACACGAATACTTTTGCTGGATAATGTATTGCATACGATAATTTTCCCCGATATTTGTCCGTATATGATTCGTTCTGGTGGCATGGGTTGGGAAGACTTTGAAAAACTATTAACAAAAACTGCTGTTTAGTTGGGTAAGACAGCTGTTGAATCCTGCTTTATTAGAGTTATAACCTCCCTTACTATAGGGAGCCAAGATTATATATTCACAGATTATCCACTAAGCATTTACACTACCAGATTTTTTGTTGCTACAATAGATTTAGGATGATTAATAATGCCAAAAGATAAATCTATTCAACCTGGTGGTGTGGATGAATACATTTCCGCCCAACCAGATTATGCCCAAGATAGCCTGAGAAAGATAAGGTCTGCCATACTTGCGATAGCTCCTGAATCTATTGAAACAGTGAGTTATTTTCAAATTCCAGGATATTCCTATGGCGACTATGATTACAACGGAATGTTTGTATGGTTTAGTTTCAAAAAACCTTACGTGCGTTTACATTTGCGGCCACCAGTTATTGATAATTATAAAAAACAGCTTGTTGGGTACGTCACAACAAAAAGTATCGTTAGTTTTCCGGCCGAAAAAGACCTGCCTGTGGGGTTGGTAAAAGAATTAGTGAAAGCGAGTTTGAAAGTTATGAAAGATTCTGTAAAGTAGGTTAGTCTATGAATAGTGTGCCGAGCCAGATAAATAATCTGCGTAAAGCATTTTTTATAATCTCATCGCCTGGTCCGAGCCAGTAACTTCGCCAAATTAACACATTATAGTGTAAGCTTGAATAATCATGACAAAAAAATATGATCTTATAGTAGTTGGTGGTGGCGCATCGGGGATGATAGCGGCTGGGCGGGCTGGTGAGCGCGGACTTAGCGTGTTGCTGATTGAGAAAAATAAACAACTTGGCTGTAAATTGCTGATAACTGGCAACGGTCGCTGTAATATATTGAATGCCATACAGGATGAACATATGCTGTTGGAAAAATATGGTAATTCAAAGCAGTTTTTGTATTCGCTTTTTTCAAAATTTGGCGAGAAAGACGCATTCGATTTTTTTAATTTACATGGTTTACCTTTGGTGGTTGAGAATTATAATCGGGTATTTCCAAAATCGCAAAGTGCAGTTGATGTTGTCGATTTTTTAGCTGATTATATGCGTCGAGGTAATGTCGAGGTACGAACTGGATGTGCTGTTTCGGGTGTGCAAATTAATAACGGCAGTATTGAATCTATTTCATGCAAAGATGAAGTGCTGACCGCCACAGATTATATCTTTGCTACTGGCGGCACATCACATCCAGAAACTGGATCAACTGGGGATGGCTATAAGTGGCTAAAACAGCTAGAACATACGGTCGCCAATCCAACGCCAAGTTTGGTGCCTTTGGCGGTTAAAGAACAGTGGGCCAAGGAATTGTCAGGTGTATCGCTGGAAGACATGAAGATAACTTTTTTTGTTGACGGCGAAAAAGAATTTAAATTGAATGGCAGATTATTATTTACCCATTTTGGTATTTCTGGCCCACTAATTCTTAATAGTTCTTCGAAAGTCTCGAAACTATTACCAACGGGAATTATCACTGCCCAGATCGATATGTTTCCAAAAACAGATATTGGGAATCTAGAACGCCAAATAATTAGCATTTTTGATGTCAATAAAAACAAAACATTAAAGAATATTGTTAGCGATTTGGTGCCGGCAGGGATGTCAAAGGGTATGTTGATATTACTTTCAGAGTATATGGATATGGAAACAAAAGTTCATTCAGTGACAAAAGACAATCGAAAAAAGCTAGCTAATCTATTCAAGACTTTGCCGATTACGATTACAGGCTTAATGGGGCTGGATCGAGCTATAGTCGCTGATGGCGGCTTGCCGCTAACTGAAGTCGATATGAAAACTATGCGATCAAAAAAGATAAATAACCTGTTTGTCACTGGTGACTTATTGAACATCAACAGGCCATCTGGTGGCTTTTCGTTGCAACTGTGTTGGTCGACTGGTTACGTAGCTGGATCGTGCGCTGGTAAAAAAGATTAATAGCAGCTCCGTATAAATTACTCTATTGTTGTGAGCCAAGAAAGAAGCTGAAGATCTTTATGAATCTCAGCTTTTTTCTATGCGCTACAAGTTGAATATGAACGACAAAGCTGCGATAATCATCTCTAATGAAGTTAAAAGGCCTGGCATCAAAGATCATAGTGACAATTCTTTATGTGTTGCCTGTTATATTCTTTACAATAGTTTATTTTTTACAAGTTGTTAGTAGCGAAGATATATATCAGGGTGCGGGGCGCCCTGTATCAATTATTGTCGACGCACTAAGCGCATTTCACTGGAGTGCGCGACTTGGTGATATGTATGCATGGTCTGTTATAAACTTCTTTGATTATAAGTATTCATTCGGGGTAGATACATTTTTTCGTCTATTTGATGTAATTCTTGTTTTTGGAATATTCTTCATTATGACAAGCATTATTTTGGGGCGTAGACCCAAGTGGCAGATTAAGGATGCGCTATTATTTTGTGTTTCATTTTTGGCTGTATTCCTGTCGCCCTATAGCCGACCAATAATGAGTAGTTTCTCGCAAATACATAACTATTTACCTATTGCGTTACTGTCGCTACTTTTCCTTTTGCCTTTCGCAAGGCAACTGCGCGGACATCTATTGCCAAGGAGCCGTATTAATAAAATATTAATGCTGATTGTCGGGTTCTTGTTTGGATTCTCATCGAACGTAACTCCAGTGACCTTTTTGATAACGGCAGGGCTAGTAGTTTTATATGAGAGGTTTATTAAGGAAAGGAAGACTCAGCTTAAGGATATATTTACTTCATGGCAGTTTTTCGCACTCATTGGTATATTTTTAGCTCTTGTGGTTATGTATGTAATGGGCTCTGGTGTTTCGTCGTATACGCACGGATATGACAGTGGCTATGTCTCAATCAGCGACCTTATTGTTCACCCTGGCAGCAAAGGAGTCGTGGTACTTGGTAATATAGTGCATAACTTTCAGTCCGTTGTGCCTATGATTTTGCTAATGAGCTTTGCTACATTATTTGAGTATGTTATATATCGAAAGACGCTTATGCCAAGGCGTCAGGAGTTAGTCCCAGGAGTGAAGTTTTCGTTGATTTGTCTAGTATTTTTCTCTATCCATATTCTGGCAGTTTCGCAAGTCGATATATCTACAATGACTCGAATATTATTACCAGCATATATCTGTGCCGTTGTTTCTATATTATTTACCGTTAACCGTTTGGTTAATATCCTAAAGATTCACAATAAGACACTAGTACTAATCTCATTACTGACTATTTTTCTTACCTTTATCATCACGCTCGATATTGGGATAGGTATGATTAAACATCAACAACAATCAAGCGTAGTACTAGACAGAATTAAAAATGCACAGACTGCTATAGTTTGCGTGACGCCAGCCGAGAACCCAACGGCTAAGTCGCCACTTTTAAAATACTACCAAAGAGAACTTTTTGTCACATGGGCGATGCCTGAGGTAATTTATGGCAAACAGGTAGTTTGGTGTAGATAAAATTAGTCTCAGCTATCTATACGATAGCGTGTCTCTTTGTTAGAAAAGGCTTCGTTGAAGATTCCGCACTCTCAAATTTACACATTGAGACCTTTGGCTCCTTGTTGGTGTAAAGATTTCTGAACTTCTTCACAGTTCTTTTGAACTCTCGTCGCATGTCATGTAAACTACTCGACATCTCGATATCAACATCTGCTGACGAATCGCTGAAGTTATCAACAGTAATATCACATCGTTGTAATTTAATCAGAGTATAATTAAGGTGTGAATGATAACATGCTAAATGGTCTACCAACACCCAAAAGCGAAAGCGAAAGTATTGTCGCCCATTTCAGTGATGGTTTATTGATGCATTTTACAAAAGAAGAAACCATCATAAATGGAATTGATGAACCCGAGGGTGTGTATTTAATAAAAGATGGATTTGTTAAGGCTTATTCTGTGTCAAAAGCGGGCAATGCCAATCTGTTGTTGATCCACGAAGCTGGTGAGTTTATACCTCTACCATGGGCACTGGACGGTGCTAGGACGACCGGTCTTTATTACGAGGCGATGACCGACGTGACCGTTTTGCGCGCTTCTAAGGACAAATTACGAGCAGCAATGGGTAGCAACAGTTGGCTGTCTCAGGAAATATTTAAACAAGCAGTTAGTATATTAGCGGTGTATTCTAATAGAATTCAAACGCTTGAATTCCGAACCGCACGCGGAAGAGTGATTTCCGAACTATTAAATTATGCCGAAAGATTTGGAAAGCTTGTGGGGGATAAGGTTGTTATTAACGCTCCTATTACCCAGCAAGATATCGCCGATTCAATTAATATGACCCGCGAAACTGCCAACATAGCTCTTGGACTACTTTTTGAACAAGGTCTAGTTGGCCAAGATGAGCATTTATTTACGATTCTAGATTTACCAGGACTACAAGCCGCATTAAGTTAGAATTGTCAGTCTTTGCTATGATTTGATTTCAAAACTAACGATATATAAGTTCGATAGGCTTTTATCTGGTCATCACGATTAGCTAATTGATAGTACAACACGTATGATTTGTGCATAATGCCGAACATGAAATATCGGCACCAACGATAGAGGGTGAAAAAGAAACGGTCCGACAATTTATTTAACTTGAATCTGAGAATAAACAAATTACCCGAATGATATCGGTCGACAATAAAACAATTGGTGCCGTGTGGATTGAACTATATCACAATCACAGCGTTCAGCTGCCAAGCGTTCATATTATTATCGGTAATCCAGAATATCGCGGAAAGGGTATTGGTGCGTCGGTAATGAAATCAACTATTGATTATACAGATAAAGTTCTTGGATATCAGACTGTATATTCTAGACACCTAGTTAATAACCAAGCGATTGCGGCTGTTAATAAGACTCTTGGGTTTAAAGACGATGGCGCATCGTATACCGACGATAATGGGCTAGTTTGGCAAAACGTAAAGCTTAATCAGTTGCTATAATAGACTGTATGAAACGTATAGTCTTAGTAACTGGAAATAGTAGAAAACTAGGCGAAGCAAAGGCTGCGCTAGTTGATTTTGATATAGAAGTTGAGAATAGACAATTTGATATCGATGAGATTCAAAGTCATGATGTGATGGCAATTGCAAAAGATAAAGCATCAAAAGCCTTTAAGCTAGTTGGTGAGTCAGTGGTTGTAACTGATACTTCATGGGATATACCAGCGCTACGTGGGTTTCCTGGTGGATACATGAAAGATGTTGCAGATTGGTTTGATGCAATCGATTTCATTAATTTATTAAATGGTCACGAAGATAAGAGTATTAGTTTTACTGAGACAATTGTTTATCAAGACGATAAACAAACTAAAATATTTAGTCAAAAGTTTATAGGCAAAATTGCAGATAAGCCACGTGGTTCTGGCAATTCAATCGAACAGTTAGCCGAATTTGACGGCTTTACAATCGGCGAACGCCAACAGCAAGGACGATTTAGTCATGATCCCAAAGATTACGTTTGGTATCAGTTTGGACAGTGGTTTACGTCAGCTTTGCTATAATGACCACATGGAACAGATGCAAGTTATAATCGACAACGGCATATCATCAACAGGGCTTCGGGCTGCGGCTGATGAATTAGGCTGTTTGGTTGCGGAATTACAGGTCAAATCTGTCAGTGGCGGTTATTCACTCAACCGTCGATCATTAGTCAGCTGTGGCGACAGATGGATATTCGTCAAAGAGGTCGATCATGGTCTGCTAAATAGTGATGGCGTCGAAGAGTTGGGTTGGTTAAACAAAGATTATGAATGCGTTAATCATCTAAAACAATCAATTCCTGAACTGGTGCCAGAATGGGAAAAATTAGTTGCTGATGGCCATGTGTTGCTGATGCCAAGTTACCAAATAACAGATGGTTGGCAGTGGCAATTTCCATCAGACCCAGATGAGCAAAAGGTCTATATTCAGGCAGTGGTAGATGCGACCAAAAAACTTGAATCAGTTAAGTTTGATCAAGATGTGATTGATAGGTTAAACCTGCATCCGTATTTTAGAGATAAGCTGGCAATTGATGGTGGCTTGAAACTAATTATTGGAAACGCCGAGATTCGTAACCAGTTGGATGAAAAGTACGCTGCTATGGCGCAAGATGATTCATTGATATTATTACGACCTGCAATTATTAAAATGCAGGCTTTATTGAAGGATGAAAGATTATTAGCCGAATTATCTATTAAGGCATCGGCGCTGATTAATCAGCCGAATGATTGTTTTGGACATTGTGATGTTCGTAGTGATAATATTGCTTTCAGCTCATCAACGGGACAGATAAAGTTCGTCGATTGGAATTGGGCGTCGTATATATCGGCTGGTTTTGGAGCGACTGAATTTTTGGTAGATATGGCTAGGCGGGGTGTTGACGTTAAGCCATGGGCTAATTACTTAAATGTTGAATTACTAGCTGCGGTTGTGGGGTTTTATACAAAAAGATGCCTGCAAGATCCGCTAGCGCCAGGTAATACATTGCGTGACGTTCAAGCTCAGTCGGCGGCCGTCGCATTAGATTTGTATTATATGGCTGTTAGTCATTAAATTTAGGCAAAGGAGGTAATTAATGAGAAATTATATTGCTGCAAACGTTGATGAATATATTGCCAGTGCTGAACCGGCAGCTGGTCCGCTACTAAAATCTCTTCGCGAATTAGTAAAATTAACAATTCCCAAGACCGAAGAAGGGATTAGTTGGGGTGTGCCGTTTTATAAATATCATGGCCTGTTGGCTGGCTTTTCGGTTTTTACAAGTCATGTTAGTTTTGGTCTAGCCTTTGCATTGGACGATGAAATTCGTGTCAAATTAGCAGAAAAAGGTTATAAAACTGGTAGCAAAACTATCCAAATCAAATTCGATCAATCGTTGCCGACTGTCGAAATAAAACAGATTCTAATCGCTCGTGCCAAAATTAATGAAGCCAAAAAAGTTATCAAATAGACCAACAGATTACTTAATAATCAATAAAATCAAAAGCATGGCACTGATGACAAATGAAACGGCGCCACCAACTAAAAACATTGTACGAAATATCTTGGTCGAAAGTACTGCTACTTTGTCAAAATCAATTATGTCTATAGCTGTTAATAATTCATCTTTATTTTTAATCTTGCTGGAGTAGCCTATGTTGTCTGATACGAAATGTTGAGCGTATGGAAAACATACGATTTGTGAAGGTTGGTTGGTGAATAATCCAGGATACCAGGAATTAATCTGTAAATTAACTGTCGGAATATTAAGGGCTTTTTCGACTTCGCAAGGCTCAAATTTAAGTGAAAAAATATCAGCGCCGTTTTCAGATAAAACTCGACCATAACCAACCGACAGGTTGCCTTCCAGCCATAATCGCTGGTCTAGATTGGTCATTTTGCCAGATTCAACATTGGCGTCAAATGCTAATCCGCGGCTGTTATCATCGCGTTTGATATCAACAAATAATGTACCACGGTGATTAATAGTTATGACTGATTTGCTGCTGTTGGGTGACCGTAGGCCATTTTTCTTGTCATAGCTGATAGTATCGGTGTCGTAATCAACGATTATCCAACTCAGTAGGCCTGACTTTTGATCTTCGGCGATAATATAAAATTCAGTCCGAGCGCCCCAAAAAGCGCTGGTGTGGGCGCGAAAACAACCAAAGATGCAGTAATACTTTGGTTCGTCGGTGTCGAAAATCTTGGTTTTTACCAGCTCAAAACCATCTGGCAATAATGATTTGGCCTTGTCGATGTCGGCGATTTCATAGCATAAAAAGCTACTGTATGGTTCGACTACGAACCCCATATAGGGAATTTTGTTAGATGATGATTTGATCAATTTAGCTTGGATAAACCTGGGTAGCAAACGGTTAAATGATTGAATAAAATGTAGCGTACCAACACTAATTGGGTCAATTAAACGTTCGACACCTTTGGCAAAGTTATTCTGGCTCATTTTTATTTAGTCCGCCAATTATTTTAAGTGATAGGTTAATTCTATATGAAAAGGGTAATCTTTTAAAGCTTATACTTAATTATGTAATCTAGCTTAAAAACGTTGTATAATTGTTGATATTGAAACTTGGGGGGGGATTGTGAAAAAAAAGACTAAGTCCAAGTCTGGGACTCAAAGCGACGAACAGTCGAACTCTTTAAAATTGGATCAACCTGATTCAAAGGCGAAATCTAAAAAGTCTATCTTAAGTGTTGTTTTACATCATAAAAGGTATTGGTTGCTACCCATTTTAATAGTTTTAATAGCCTATCTGGGCTGGTATTTATCGCAAACTTGGTTGGTCCGAACGACTTTTTCGCAGGCCGTAACTTATCCGAAAGTTTCGGTTTTGGGCACTAATGTCGGTGATTTGAGTGCTAGTAAGCTCAACGACAAACTGACAGAATTAAAAACTAAGTTCGAAGCCAAAAAGGTTACTTTGGTGAACGGTAAAAGCCAATGGGTTTTTGATGCTAATAAACTAGGCGCAACTGTTGATGTTAAAGCTACCAGCCAGGCAATCTTGCATCTTAATAAACTTAGTATTGTCGACAAATATCGTTTAATGACCGGTAAGATTAGTTCAGTTATAGAGCCTATACTATTAGTTGATAATGACACTTGCGTTAAAGCCTTGTCGGTTATACCATCCGTCCAAATCGAGTCCAAGGATGCCTCAGTTTATTTTGATCAGACTGCAAAAATACAGCCAGATCAGCCAGGCAGTAAATTCAATGCTGTTTTAACCTGTCAAGAACTACCTAGGTTAATCAAAACCGAGTCGTTTACTACAAATGTTGCGTTAGATATTATTCCGGCTAACCTCACCAAAGCTGATCTTGAATCCAAATTACCTCAAATACAGTCAATGGTTGGCAAGCCGCTATCTTTAAAGAGCGGTACCTACCAGCTAACTCAAACGCCAGAACAGCTTTTGGCTTTGTTGGATATATCCAAGCAAGGCTCTGACGTACATGTGGATTGGTCTTCGGGTAAATTAGATACTCTTGTTAGCGGTATTGCGTCTAAAGTTAATACCTATAACAGTAGTCCGGCTCTAGGCTCTTGCCAGAAATTAGTCAGTGTTGGCGGCAATTGGTTAGATCAATCAGCTACGAAGAAGATATTTACAAATCTTGGGACTAATAGTTCACGTAGCTATAACTTATCGGTTGTTTCGCATGAGTCCAGTGTTAGCACTATTTCGCCGGTAGCCGCCGGTAGCAAAGGTGTAATATATTTAACTTTTGATGACGGAATGACATATGGCAACCAGATTATGAATTACGCTGCTTGTTACGGCGTAAAAATTACGTTTTTCGAGATCGGTGAAAGGGCAGCTGGTACTGATGCCGCCGCTCTTCGTCGAGCAATCGCCGAAGGTCACTCTGTTCAGTCGCACGGACATTATCATGCTATGTATGACTATGGCGCACGTAGTTACGACTGGCAATATAATGATTTAAACCAATCGATTACTGACATTATGGATATTGCTGGCGTAAGGCCAACTTATTTTCGTCCACCTGGTGGTAATCGTAGCTCAACAACTTATGACGCCGCCGGTGCTAACGGTTTGAAAGTAATTCTATGGGGTGTATCTTCTGCTGATGCAACAGTTGGGGGAATTAGCTCGGCAACTACTTGTGCCAACGTTTTGGCTGGCGCTTATCCTGGGGCTAGTGTTTTGATGCATTCTACAAAACAAAGTACCGCAAACGCTGTTCCTTGTATAATCGAAGGTCTGGCGGCTAGAGGCTACAGTATGCAGGCCTTACGTTAGAGTTGGAAAAACCAAACTAAAATTCTAGAGTATTTGCAACAATCTAAAAAGCTAGACTAGGCATAAGAGTATAATTATATATAGATGAAAGATCTAACTCCAGAAGAAAAGAAGGTGATTATCGATAAGGGTACGGAAGCGCCTTTTACTGGAGAATATGTCTATACTATGGATCCTGGAGTGTATGTTTGTCGCCAATGTGGTAAGCCACTCTATCAGTCTGAAGACAAGTTTTAATCTGATTGTGGCTGGCCTAGTTTTGATGACGAGATTACTGGCGCTGTTAATAAAAGTCTAGACGCAGATGGCGTTAGAACCGAAATAGCCTGTGCCAATTGTGGTGCTCATTTGGGCCATCTATTCTTAGGTGAAAAGTTTACAGAAAAGAATGCCCGTTACTGTGTTAATTCGATATCAATGAAATCCTCAGTAGGTTTGGGCAATTAGCCATTTTTTGCTATAATATGAAAAGTACGATTATTCATATCTGATTAAATAAATAGGGGGTTAAATGGTAAAATCACAAGTTGTTAAAGTTCCGAAAAAGGAGTCTTTCTTTAAAAAGTGGGGACCAGTCTTTGTTCTTAGTTTGGCACTAGCAATCATTTTGATTGATGCTACGTTATTGAATGTATCACTGGGTGTCATTATTAAATCTCTGAAGACTGACATTCAAAGCCTACAGTGGGTGATCACGGCTTATTCGTTGACGATAGCCGCCTTAACGATTACAGGTGGTCGACTGGGCGATTTATTTGGTCGCAAAAAGATGTTTATTATTGGCGCTGCATTATTTGCTGTCGGTTCATTTATTGCTTCAATTAGTACTAATGTTGGCATGATGATTATTGGTGAATCGATTATTGAGGGTATCGGCGCGGCGTTAATGATGCCAGCAACGGCATCGATTTTAGTGTCAAAATATAAAGGTCGTGATCGTGGCATTGCTTTTGGTATCTGGGGTGGTGTGGCCGGCGCGGCGACGGCTGTTGGCCCACTTTTGGGTGGTTATTTAACAACTAAATTCGAATGGCAATGGGGTTTTAGGATTAATGTTGTCATTGCTTTAATCTTAATAATTGGCTCGGTCGTTATTAAAGAATATCGCGAAAAAGTTGAAAAGCCATCTTTGGACTTTGTTGGTGTCATACTGTCGTCAACTGGAATGTTGGCGTTGGTTTACGGTATTATTGAAGCTTCAACTTATGGCTGGTGGTTAGCTAAAACACCTTTCATTGCCTTTGGCCAAACTTATGGACTTTGGGGTTATTCAATTACGCCTTTTGCGATTTTTATAGGCGCACTTATATTATCGCTATTTATGATGTGGGAAAAAAGAATCGAAAGACTTGGTAAGACACCGCTAGTGTCATTACATTTGTTTAGCAACAAGCAATATGTATCGAGTGTGACGACAACGGCTTTGTTCTCGTTAGTCCAAGCCGGTCTTATCTTTTCAGTGCCTGTGTTCTTACAGGCTGTTCGTGGTGCGACTCCTTTCGAAACAGGTTTAGCTATGCTGCCACTATCAATCATGGCCTTTATCACTGCTCCAATTGCCGGCTATTTGTCGCATAAAATTCCGCCAAAAGTATTAGTCCAGATTGGACTAGCTTCTTTCTTGGTTGGTTACGGTGTCCTGTACCTAGTTTTGAACGTCAATACAGTGGCTAGTGATATGGTGATTCCATTTGGAATTATGGGTCTTGGTATGGGTATGATGATGTCTTCAATTAGCAATTTGGCGTTATCGGCTGTTTCACCAGAACAATCAGGCGAGGCATCGGGTGTTAATAATACGCTGCGTCAAATCGGTTCAACTCTAGGCACGGCAGTCATTGGTGCAGTCATGTTGACGACGGTTTCAACGAGTTTAACAGCAGGCATCAATAGCAGTACGGTAATTCCTAGTGGTCTGAAACAAACTATCAGTAAAGTAGCTTCTGCGCAGACCTCTAACGTTGAGTTTGGCAGTGGTGTGCAACTCCCAACCTCCATGCCGGCCGAAATTAAAACTGAAATTAACACCAAGATTAAGCCGGTCGCTATCACTGACGGCAATAAACAATCCCTGGCTTATGCTATATCTTTTGGCATAGTGGCTTTGATATCTACAATTTGGTTACCGAGTGGTACTCATGTTGAATTTGAGAAAAATTTGGCAGATAAGAAAAGTAAAATTATAAAAGCAAAGGCCTAAATAAAATGTTTCACGACAAGCCACAAATTTGGGGAGTGACAACCGTAGGTGAGCGTGGTCAGGTTGTTATCCCCGCTAGGGCTCGTGAAGAAATGCAGCTTGAAAAAGGTGACAAATTAGTTGTAATTTCAAAAGGTAAAAAATTAATTGGTTTTGTCAAAGAATCCGAAATAACTGGCATGCTGAAATCTTGGTTAAGTGAAATCGAAGGAATGAAGCCAGAATCGTAATTAATTAGACTATAATAGAACTTATGATTAAAGGTCTATCATTTAAAGAAGTAAAAAAAATAAAAAAACAATTTGGCCCGAATGAACTACAAGACGATCTAGGTAGAAGTAAAACTCTGTTAGCATTTTTGGCTCGATTCAAAAATCCATTAGTCATTATCCTGCTTTTGGCTGCTACTTTGTCACTATTTTTTGGTGATCGAGCTAGCTTCTTTATCATTATCGCCATTGTGATGTTGAGTGTTGGTTTGGATTTTTTGAATACCTATCGTTCACAAAAGGCTGCCGAGGCTTTAAAGGATAAAGTTCGGGTGAGAGCCCATGTCATACGCGAAGGCAAAGAGCATTTGGTCGCTGTTAGTGAGCTAGTGCCAGGTGATATTGTCATGTTATCGGCTGGTAAAGTTATTCCGGCTGATGGTGTCATGGTTGAAGGCAAAGACTTGTTTACGAACGAGGCGGCTTTGACTGGCGAATCTTTTCCTCAAGGTAAGCCAGTTGGCGCTGAAGTCTTCATGGGCAGCGGTGTTGTTAGCGGATCTGGTTTGATGCGTATAGTTCAAACAGGTAAGTCGACCAAGTTTGCCCACATTGCCAAAGCCCTACAATCGGCTAGACGTGAAACTGAATTCGAACGCGAGATAAAAGAATTTAGTGTTCTAATTATTAAGATCACCTTCTTTTTAGTTGTTTTTGTTTTAGTTGTTAATATTTTATTCCAACGTAATTTGCTGGAATCAGTTTTGTTTAGTTTAGCATTGGCGGTTGGTTTAACGCCGGAATTATTGCCACTCATTATAACTTTGAACTTAACCAAAGGTTCGCTCAAAATGGCTAAAGAGGGCGTGATAGTTAAACAGTTGTCGGCTGTTCAAAACTTTGGCAGTATGGATGTTTTATGTACTGACAAGACTGGTACCTTAACTGAAGACAAGATTACTTTAGTGAAATATATCGACGGCAAGAATAGTAATTCCGACGAGGTGCTGAAACTGGGTTATTTAGCCAGCTCGTTCTCGACCAGTTTTAGAAATCCACTTGATAGTGCCGTCAGGGCTCACTCTGGTGTTGATATATCAATGTTTGAAAAGGTGGACGAGATTCCTTTTGATTTTGAACGTAAGCGTGAAGCGGTTGTCGTCCATCATACACACCAACAGCAGCGTTTTTTGATAGTTGAGGGTGCGCCTGAAGAGATTTTAAAGATCTCGACTACTTATGGATCTGATCATATTCACTTGGACGGTGAACTTAGACAGACTATTCAGTCAACCTATGATCAGCTTAGTCGTGATGGTTTTAGGGTGATGGCGGTCGCATCAAAACAAATTGAACCAGAAAAGCATTACGAACCAGAGGATGAGAATAAGCTGTCGTTTTATGGATTCTTGGCCTTTTTGGATCCAGCCAAAGATTCAGTCTCGGAGACATTGGAACGGATGCGCACTATGGGCATTAATATTAAAATTATTACTGGCGACAATGCCTATGTAACTGAAAAAATCGCTCACGATATTAAGTTGCCAATTGACGGCATAATAACGGGTGATGAAATTGATAAATTATCAGCTCGAGAAGTTGCCATCATCGTCGAGAAGACAACTATTTTTGCCAGAGTTAATCCCGAACAAAAGATGCAGATTATTCAAGCTTTGCAATCCAATGGCCATATCGTTGGCTATATGGGTGATGGTATTAATGATGCACCAAGTTTGCGGGCAGCTGATGTTAGCGTATCGGTCAATAATGCGGTTGATGTCGCCAAAGATGCAGCCGACTTTATTTTACTACGCAAAAATTTACACGAGTTAATCAATGGTGTTGTTGAGGGTCGTAAGACCTTTGCCAATACTATGAAGTATTTACGTATGAGCCTTAGCTCTAATTTTGGCAACATGTTTTCAATGGCCGGCGCCTCGTTATTTTTGCCGTATTTGCCGATGTTGGCGACTCAAATCTTACTTAATAATTTATTATATGACGCATCGCAATTTGCGATTCCACTTGATAACGTTGATGAATCCGAAGTCTTAAAACCACACAAATTAAGTATCCCTGATATCAAGAAGTTCATGTGGTCGTATGGGTTGCTAAGCTCGTTATTTGACTTTACAACGTTTGGTTTGCTGCTGTTCGTATTTAAGGCTGATGAACCAACTTTTCAAGCTGGTTGGTTTTTAGAGTCGATGATGACACAAGTGTTTGTCGTTTACGTGATTCGTACAAAATTAATTCCGTTCAAACAAAGCCGTCCGTCTGCAATGCTTGTTGTCAGCACATTATTGGTTGTATTGGCGGCTTTGTTGGCTATTTTGTTACCAATACGTACGATATTTCATTTCGGCTTACTGCTACCAGTCCAAATCGGTAGCCTGGCTGGATTGGTATTTATCTACTTATTGCTGGCTGAGATTATTAAGAAAAAGGTTTACAGTAGCAAGAAGTAACGAAGTGTTTTTAAGATAGCGCAATATGGACAAGAGTGATCTCATTATTTTCATCCTTTCGCGCATTTTTTGCAGGTGCCAGTAATTAATAATTGTCCCGATATTTTGCAGCCATCGATTGTCGATTCTAGAATTGGAATAATTTTGTTTTTAATGTCCGTATCGTGTAAACGTCCGCAAGTTGAACATTGAAAGTGGTCATGTAGTTTGGTATTGGCATCATAACGCATTGAGCCACTGTTGTTAGTTGGAGCAATTGCGATCGTGCCACGTGATGCAAGACGGGCAGTGGCGCGGTGGACGGTAGTAGCGCTCAGGTCGGGGAATGACTGCCGCAAAGCAAGTAATAATTCGGCATTTGTAGCGTGACCAAGCTTGCGAAGAGTTCCTTCGATTGATTGGCAGTATTTAGTTTGTCTTTGATCAGTTGACGATAAAATCATGCTAATTATTATATATAATATCATTGCTAATGTAAATTATTTACATTAGAATAGGATAAAAGATAACATAAAAATGGAGTTTTATGAGTAGAGTATTTATTGATGTACGCGAACCATTTGAATTTGCAACCGGACACGTCAAAGGGGCAATCAATATCCCACCATCAAGGTTGATGGCTGGCGATAAAAGGCTAAATGACATTCCCAAAGATGCTGAAATTATTCTATATTGTCGTTCAGGCAGCCGATCAGGTGTCAGCGCGCATATCATGAAGTCGATGGGCTATACCAATATTACAAACGGCATCAATAAAGACCAAGTCCGCGCTAGATATGGCCTTTAATCGCGGTTGATCACTAAGGAATTAAAGTTTAAGCTTTTTGTCATATTTAGTGTTAATATGAAAATAAGTAAACTATAACTAGGGAGTCATCAAATGCAAAAACGTAATCTGATAGCAGTGTTATTATTACCTCTTATCACATTTGGCATTTATTCGTTGTATTGGGCAGTGACAACTAAGGGTGAAATGAATAAACTTGGCGAGGAAGTCCCTACGGCCTGGATTTGGCTGATTCCATTTGTTGGCCAACTTTGGTGGTTCTGGAAATATTCTGAAGCTGTCGAACATGTCACTCACGAAAAGTTGACTGGTATCGTATCATTCTTATTGGTATTTTTCTTAGGTACTGTTGGGTTCGCTATTATTCAAGACGCTTTCAACAAGGTTGATGCTGTTGCGCCAAAAGTCGCTGTTTAATAAGCATTCCAATATACGATATAACCATATGAGACATCGTAGTCGTCTAATAAAAGGCATCCAGACAAAACAGCTCTGGGCTATAATTGGTGCTATCTTATTGCTCGTAGCGATTGAAATATTAATACTCATTTTCTTTCCTGTTAAGGGCGGCAGTGGCGCCAATATCTCTGGTGCAGAAACGACTCAGCCGATCGTGATTTCACTAGCAGCGATTCCAAATGATTTAGATCAAAAATCAGCTAAACCGTTGCCTGAATTTGTACCAGACTTTACAATACCGCCGATAGCTAACGGTATGGCGCCAGTTATTACTAATTTTTCGACCAAACAAAAAGTGGTTTTTTTGACAATCGATGACGGGGCTTATAAGGACCAATCAGCGGTTGATATGATCAAGCAGAATGGGATTAAGGCCTCTCTATTTTTATCGAAAACATTTATTTCTAGCAATCCTGATTTCTTCAAGCAGATTATCGATATAGGATCGCTAGTCGAAAACCATACGATTGGTCATGATACACATATGGTAACGAATCAGGGCTATCAACAGCAAAAGGATGAGATATGTGGTATGGCTGACTATGAATTAGCTCGTTATGGTCGACGTCCAATCTTTTTTCGCCCACCAGGCGGAGCTTACTCTGATACGATGCGCCAAGCAGCAGCAGCTTGTGGTATGAAGGCGGTTGTCACCTGGATAGCTAAAGTCAATGGTGGTTCGATGCAATATCAGATAGGTAATCATTTGCGTCCTGGTGATATTGTCTTGATGCATTTTAGACCTGAATTCAAGCAGGACATGCAGGCCTTTATTGACGCTCAAAATGCCGCCGGGCTTCACACTGAACTACTGGAAGATTTAACGACAGTTAATTAAAGCTAGCCCTTATCAAGTTCAGTAATAAATGTTATAATCACCATAATGTGTAAATTGCCTTGAGACGGGCAATAACACCTTATATAATGACAGTACTGATTTTTCTTTTAATATCGTTCATATTAATAGTCGTTTGCGGATTATTTGTTGTAGCCGAATTTTCGCTGATTGCCGTCAATCGGACAACTGTCGATCATCTAGTCCTTAAGGGCGACAAATCGGCAGCTGGTATCAAGCGGGCGCTTAGCAGCTTAAATCTACAATTATCGGGCGCTCAAGTTGGAATATCGCTGACTAGTTTAGCTATTGGTTTTTTGGCTGAGCCTTCCATTGCTAAGATAATTATTCTGCCACTTAGAAGCTTTGGTGTTTCAAATGATTTTGCCAGTGTTATTTCGATCGCAGCGGGCATTGCGATAGCGACTGCCATCACAATGATATTTGGTGAGCTGATACCAAAAAATTTAGCCATGATAAACCCGCTGTCGGCTGCCCGATTAATACAGCAACCGATCAGATTATTTAGCGCCATCATAAAATATCCAATCATTATTCTGAATAACAGCGCTAATTTTATATTGCGAAAGTTCGGTTTTAAACCGCTGGAAGATTTAGCCTCGGCTCGTTCGGCTGACGAGCTGCTGTCTTTGGTACGTCGTTCGGCCAAAAAAGGCACATTGCCCCAAGATATGGCCTTGATGCTAGAAAGATCACTCAGTTTTGGTGACATGACCGCCCTGGAGGTTATGACTCCAAGAGTTAGAATGCAAGCCGTGTCGGCTGACGAGTCAATTACTAAAGTGTTTAATATGGCTAAATCAACTGGGCTATCTCGTTTCCCAGTATTCGGTAAAAATCTTGATGACATAGTTGGCATCGTTCACATCAAACACGTCATTGGCATTTCAAGGCCTGATCGAGAGAAAACTCTTGTCAGTCAAATTATGCGACCGCCGCTGTTAGTACCTTCCAATATTCAATTAGAAGCACTGCTTGAAGCGCTCCGTAAAGGTGGTCTACAAATGGCGATTGTCATCGATGAATTTGGTGGGACTGACGGTATAGTTACGATTGAAGATTTGTTCGAAGAGTTAGTTGGTGATGTTAGGGATGAATATGATCGTACAAAAGTCATAGTTCGTAAATGTAACGATGGCAGCTGGACTTTTTCGGGGTTATTGCGACCAGATGAAATCAGTGAAGAAATTGGTGTTTTCTTGCCTGAAGAAGAAGACTCTGAGACAATCGCCGGCCTGATAATCGACTACCTGGAAAGAATGCCTCGAGTTGGTGACGTGATTCAGTCCAATGCCATTAATCATAACGGTGATAATATCGTTGTTAAGCTGCGCGTCGAACGAATGGATAGTCATCGAGTTGATAGTGTACGTATGTATGTTGTGGCCTCAGATCAAATAAATGAGGTTAAATCATGAATATTTGGTTAGCACTAGCCATTGCTTTGTTTATGTTGGCTGGCAACGCCTTCTTTGTTGGTGCTGAATTTGGTCTAATATCGGCTCGTCGCAGCAAGATTGAACTAGAAGCAGCTAAAGGCTCAATATCGGCTAAAATTGCCCTAAGCGCCATGGAGCAAGTCTCATTAATGTTAGCTGGTGCGCAACTTGGCGTTACTATCTGTTCACTTATCTTTGGTGCTGTCAGCGAACCTCTAATGGCTCATCTTTTGGAAAAGCCAATTTATAATTTAGGCCTTTCGGAAGCCCTAGTGATTCCAATGGCGCTATTTATAACTTTGATGGCTATGTCGTATTTGCATGTTGTGATCGGTGAGATGGTACCAAAGAATCTAGCTTTGGCGGCGCCCGTTAAAGTCGCCTTGTTCCTAATCCCGCCTTTGGTTGTATTTGTTAATATCTTTAAACCAATAATTATTGCCCTCAATTCTATTACGATGTCTTTGTTAAAATCTGCTGGCTTCCAGCCCAAGCAAGAGTTAGCCAGCAGTTTTAGTCGTGATGAGGTGGCTGGTTTCATCAAAGAGTCACTTCACGAAGGTTTGTTGAGTCTCAAAGAAGGTCAATTATTATCTGGGTCACTTCGGTTTGATGATGCCGCCATTAGTTCGGTGATTATACCGCTCAGTACAGTTGTTTTTACGTCACATCAGCCAACTCCTAACGAGATAGAGAAATTGACTTCAACGACTGGCTTCTCGCGTTTTCCAGTCATAGGCAAATATGGTCAGATTAGGGGATATATTCACCTGAAAGACATATTGAGGATTCCGGATCATGAATACGATAAACCACTATCCGCCAACCTGTTTAGACCTCTTAGTAACGTCAAGAATACGTCGACCCTCAAAGACGCCCTGGCTGCTATGCAAAGCTCAGGTTCGCATTTATCAAAGGTTACTGACGATAAAGGTGAGGTTATTGGCATAATTGCACTTGAGGATGTTCTAGAGGAATTAGTTGGTGAAATCCGCGACGACACTCGAAAATAGGCTGACTGTATTTGACATACTTTTCATACATATATTATAATAGTATTTAATATGCATGAAAAGAAGCTATACGGCACAACAACAGTCGGTACCAAAGGTCAGATAGTCATCCCAGCGACTGCTCGCGAAGAACTGGTTATTAATACCGGTGATAGGTTATATGTTGTTGGTTCGTCTAGTAATGGGCTTATAATGCTTCTAAAAGAAGATAAATTAGAGCAATTTATCGAACATATGAGTTTGAACGTTGAAGCTCTCAAGGCTTTTAAAAAGTCTAAAATTAGTAAATAAAGTACTTGCGCTTTCACAACTATAGTTCTATAGTAGGAAACACGAGCGTTATATATAACGCATTTCTTGACGTTTATTGACTATGCTGATAGTATTGATACTACGTCTCGCGCCAAAACTATAATTATAAAGGTCGAAGCGCGTGAGGCTGTACACATAGTACAAGGAGTTAAAATCACATGCCAATAGCCATCGAATTTGTGTCGTCAAGACGCAAAAAGATAGCCGTGGATGTGGTGCCTGCCGAATGGCAACTGTATATCGCACAGTAAGAGTCGTTTGACTAAAAATCCACCCCGTCTTTATGACAGGGTACCAAAAACAAGAAAACACCCCAGGCACCGGGGTGTTTTCAATTTCTAGGAGTCTATTTTAATTAGGTAGGGCTATGCCAGCTTTTGTCAGCTCTTTGTTGATCTCGTCCTTTAACTCTTGGCTACTTTTTGTGTAATCGTTCCAGTTTTCACCACTTAACTTTGTACCATTTAGGAATAATGTTGGCGTAGCATCGACGCTTTGTTTGTAGCCCAGAGCCTTGTCAAAACTAATCTTGGCACTAATATCTTTATTAATAACACTATTGCCTTGACTGCTATCAGCACGGAATTTAGTCATATCTAGATTC
Source organism: uncultured bacterium (assembly GCA_903900345.1). GTDB lineage: Bacteria > Patescibacteriota > Saccharimonadia > Saccharimonadales > Saccharimonadaceae > UBA1547. The sequence goes on from CAIUMO010000025.1 coordinate 43,772, forward strand.
AAAGTTTGAGCATATCCATCAAAAACCGAAATTAGTTTGTCGCCACTCAAATAAGTCCAGCTATTTTGGCCTTCATAAACTAAGTTATACATATCCCAATATTTACCTTGTAGGCCAGCCGCTTCAGCCGCAGTGGCCGCTATTGTGCCGTTAGGGTGACCTGATGCTGCGCCTAGTGTAAAGTTACGAAAAACATACTGAATCTGATCTTTATAGGCTTCAGTGACGGCCTTGATTACTGGATGTGCTGCAAAACAAGCTGAACATTGAAAGTCGCCATATTCGACCAGTGTAACTTTACTGTCTGATTTGCCAAAGACATGGTCGGCAATGTTACCGTTTTGGGTGCTGGCGACCTGAACTGCATTGACATTAATCTTGCTGACGTCAATTTTTGAGCTGCCCGAAAATATAATCAAAATAGCTAAGAAGCCAATGGTGACAACTGAAAATACGATCCATTTAATTTTATTCAAAAGAAACTCCTATTCAATAATTACTATGTATTAATTGTAGCAAATAACAAGCCTGCCTGACAGTGGGCGAAGTTGGCCATCTGCGTTACAATAGCAATGTAATGTTTACGTTTTATTTGATACTGACAGTTATTGTTTCGGTCTTAATGTTGCTAGTGGCGGCAATTCGGCCAGATCATAGCAAATTTAATATGTTTGAGTTGGAGCGTCGCGCCAAGTTAGGTGACAAAGATGCCAAAAAAGCTTGGGCGCGTGAGAAATTATTAAGTGATGTTGTTGCTATGCAGCACATCGTAATCGCCATACTGCAAGTTTTTGTTGTCTTTTTATCAGAGCAAACCTTTGGCCCGCTAGTCGGCGTTACGATAGCACTAGTTGTCGCATTTGGTTACGGTTCGATTGCGCGCCTTAGTCTTTCTAGGTATTTGGCCCAAAAGATCTACAATCACATCGAACCATCAATTCTTAGATTCGTGCGCAAAAATCCATTCCTATTTAAGATAATAAGAGGTGCGCCTAAAGGCGATGGCTATTATAATCTACGGATTGATTCGCGCGAAGAACTTCAGCATTTAATAGCTGAATCAGATAGCGCCCTGACCTCTGACGAAAAGAAGTTACTGGTTCATAGTTTATCCTTTAGTGACCGCCTGGTCGGCACGGTTATGACGTCACGTAGTATGATCGTTGGCATTGATAAATCCGAGTTTCTTGGCCCACTGATGCTAAACGATCTACATAAAGTCGGCCATAACTTTTTGCCGGTTATGGATGGTGATCTGGACCATGTTGTCGGAATTTTGAATCTCAAAGGTTTACTGACGCTTGATAGCAAAAAATCAATGACAGCTGGTAAAGCCATGCAATCAAAAGTCTATTACGTTCGTGAAGACCAAACTTTGCATCACGCTTTGGTGGCGTTGTTACATACCCACCATCATTTACTTGTCGTGATTAATGAATCTCGAGAGACCGTCGGTATCTTGACGCTGGAAGATATTATCGAGGCATTACTGGGGCGCGAGATTGTTGATGACTTTAACGATCACGATAGCTTGATAGCCGTATCGCAACATAAATAATGTAGTTTTATAGGTGTTATAGTGGTAAAATATAGCCAAGAAGAACAAGGAATCAAATCATGACGCGAACACTAACACGAGAACTAGCAACAAAAGTTGGCGAAACCGTCACCATTAGCGGCTGGTTGCATAAAAAACGACTACTCGGCGGCCTTAATTTTATTACTTTGCGTGACCGCGGCGGGGTTGCTCAGACACTGATTGACAACAAAGAAGAACTTGAAAAGCTACGCGGACTACAAATCGGCACTGTCTTGACCCTGACTGGCCAGGTAGTAGCCGATGACCGTGCTCCAGGTGGAGCCGAATTACACTATGTCAAAGTCACGGTTGATGTGCCAGTGACAGATGAACCGCCAATTGAAGTTGATAAGCCAATATCGCATAAATCAGAGCACCTAGATACGCTATTTGAAAACCGCGTTCTGAATATTCGTAACCTGCAAGAGCAGAAAATATTCAAAATTAGAGCCGATCTAACTTACTATATTCGTGATTTTTTACGCAGTCGTGAATTCGTTGAGATTGATACGCCAAAATTATTAGCCGAAGCTACCGAAGGTGGTTCTGAAGTCTTTACATTGGATTATTTTGGTAAAATCGCAACTTTAGCACAAAGCCCTCAGCTGTTTAAGCAAATTATGGTTGGTGCTTTTGAACGTGTTTACGAAATCGGTCATTCCTACCGAGCCGAACCAAGCGCTACCACTCGTCATTTAACCGAACTAACGATGCTTGATATCGAGATGGGCTTTGTTGAAGGCCACGATGAAGTGCTAGATATGGTTGGCGACATGACGCAAACTGTTTTGAAACGTGTTTATCAGGAGCATGCTGACGATTTGCGAACATTCAACGCTCTTGAGCTAAAACTTCCCGAAGATGGCAAGGTGCCACGATTTACAATCGCCCAAATTCATGACATGTACACCAAAGCTACCAAGACTGATACGACTCGGGAAAAAGATTTAATCCCTGACGAAGAGCGTTGGATTAGCAATTACGCTCGTAAACAACTTGGTACAGATTTAGTTTATGCAATTCGCTTTCCAATTGAAGCCGCCAAGTTTTATCACAGAGTCGACGTACAGGACGGAACTGTGCTTTGGGGTGACCTATTGATGCGTGGTCTTGAAATTGCGACTGTGCCACTACGTGAAAATAACTATGACAAGATGATCGAACAGATGAAAAAGGCCGGACTTGATGTTGAGCACGAAGGTTTCAAATATTACTTGCAAGCTTTTAAATACGGCCTGCCTCAACATGGTGGCTGTGGTTTTGGTGTTGACCGACTGGTCCAAAAAACTATTGGTCTAGCCAATGTCAAAGAAGCTTGTTTGTTCCCACGCGATATAAACAGGCTGACACCATAGCTATGACTGAAATCGCTACTTTGGGCAATGTAGTAAATCCGTCAGAGATTGTTGTTGTTAATAAACAGCGGCATTTCTTGGCTGCCTTCTTCTTAAGCTTTATATGGGGAGTCTTCGGAATCGATCGATTCTATCTTGGTAAAATTTGGACTGGCATTTTGAAACTCTTAACTTTTGGTGGTTTTGGTCTTTGGGCGATAATCGATCTGTCGTCTATTATGTCTGGTAACATGCGCGATAAACAGGGGAACGAAATGTTAGAAGCTGCTCGCTACAAGAAATTTGCAAGTCGAACGGTCACTATTTTTGCCTTGGTCGTCAGCGCTACGATTATAATAGTCGTTGGACTTTCGATATATGCTGTCATGCAATTTTTGCAGAATGGCGGAATCGACAATATTCAAAAGCTTATTCCTAGCGGTAGCCAAACAACAGATGTTAACCAAATACTAAATTCATTAAATCAGTCACTTTAATTGACCAAATAGCTATCGGCATTAGATAATAGGAAACAGTATGCGAATTACGAATAAATTATTAATTTTTGGCTTTGTGACTGTGGCTTTAATAAGCGGCTTAGCCTTTTTGCCGGTTTTTGCTCAAAATACAGCGATGACAGACCAACAGGTTCAATTAATTCGTGATAACTGCGTTTCAACCAAGAATACCTTGAATCAGCTCCATTCAAGCGATGCGCTGTTACGTGTTAACAGGGGACAGATTTATGAATCGATGTCGACCAAGCTAATGGAAAAGTTTAATAGTCGAGTTTCTAGCAACGGCCTTAGCAATTCTAATTTAGTCTTGGTGGCCAATAACTACAGTACGGCACTTGATACTTTTAGGGCTGACTATATCATCTACGAGAAGCAATTAACGTTGTCCATGAATATCGATTGTTCAAAGCAGCCGATCGTTTTTTATGATGCCGTTGCTTTGGCTCGCAATGAACGCAGCCAGGTTCACGCCGACGTCTTGAAGTTGAATCAGTTGATTGATCAATATCAGGCTTCTGTCAGCCAATTTGGACAAGATTATCAGACTGCTATGCAGGGAGTAAAACAATAATGGAAGAACACGAGCATCGTTTTTCTTTGATGATCATTCTTTCAATTATATTGGCATTTATATTGACGTTCGTCAGTATGGCTTTATATAACAGCAGTGGAGCAGCTCAACTTGACCTAAGTCGACCTGGTTATAAAGACGTAAGGTCTCAGGTTGTGAATGATGATAATTTCCAAGATTATTCAAGTTCAGGATCAATTAATCAAGCTGCGATTAATGAATTTGTATCAATGTATCATCAACAGGCTGTTAAAACTGAATCAGTTGATGCCTTTGGCGGTGACCCACTCAGCACCGATGCTTTGGGTCTGGTTCCAACGTCTAATTAATTCTTTGCTAGTTGTTCGCGCAGCCAACTGTCAATCTTGCCAGCGCCCATACATAGTACTAATTTACCTTGGCTGCGGTGTCTTTGGACGTCATTCCACAGCTCGTCATTAAAGTCGACAATGTGGACATTTGACCGATTGGTGATGTTTTGAATTAATTCTTCTGGTTTTAGAATCGGTAATTTAGGGTCTTCGCGCGATAAATAAGTTGGCAGCCAATAAACCTCTTCGGCTAGTTCGAATTGATCGGTGTATTGATCACGAATCTCATGTTGCCTAATGTTCTGATGTGGCTGATAAACAAGTACAACGTGGTCCGATATTTCGCGTGCCAGCTGCAAAGTGGCTGCGATTTCAACTGGATGATGACCATAGTCGCTGTACAAATTATCAGCTAGCTTTTCGTTTCTTCTGTCGGTTCCAGGAAAACCCGTTAGAATATCATCGGTATTTTGAATCAAGCCTAATAATCGGAGTGCAGTTTGGACAATTGTCGCATTACGGCGATTATGTAGACCAGCGATCTTCTGAAGTTTAGGATTAATGTCTAATGGGCTTAGCAGGCTAGTATGAGGCAAGTTATCAAATAACTCTTCGTGTTGATCGTCCCAGGCGACGACGTGATCGCTTTGAGAGGCGAATTGACGAAAGGCATCCAAATAGCTTTTTTCGGTAGGGTAGGTATCAGGATGGTCGTAGTCGACTGCAGTGATGAGCGATAAATAAGGTTGAAAGTGCAAGAAGTTGCGATCGAACTCGTCGCATTCATATACAAAATATTTACTATCGGTATCAAATTTGCCGCTCGGCCCATAATTAATAGTTGTACCAATAGAATAACTAATCGGAACACCCAGCTGCTTTAGCGCCCATACCAACATGCCAGTCGTAGTCGTTTTGCCGTGAGTGCCAGCTACTGCGATTAGTTTGAGACCCTTGTCATTAATGATATACGCCAATAATTCATCGCGCTTGGCGGTATGAATTCCCAATTTGCGAGCTAGTGATAATTCTGGATGATTATCAGGCAAAGCCGAAGTGTAAATGAACCAGTCGATCGGTTGGTCCTGGTGACAGGCTTGCAAGAAGGAACCATCTTGGCCAATATTGACTGCTATGCCTTTTTGTCTAAGTTCACTTGTCATGAGCGATTCTTCTAAGTCAGATCCGACAACATTGTAACCGGCGTCATTAGCAATCTCAGCTAGCGGACCAATACCTACGCCACCTATTCCAGAAAAATATATGTTCATTTTATTTAGTATAACATCTCGATGTGGCTCTTAATAACCCTTGTGGTATACTGGTTTTAGAAGTTGAGGTGGGGTTCGTCGGTGGTTGATAAAAGGCAAGTCAAAAGGGATATCAAACAATTACAGCGCGTTAAAACGTGGCAATTGTTTATATTGCTGATACTTATGGTCTTTGTGACTGCGACTTTTTTACGGCTAAATAATATCGGTATGGTTGAGCGCCGAACGGCCGTAGTTGACGCTGATAATTCCAATAATACTTCAAAAATCCAAGACACGTTGTTTGAATTACAGCGCTACGTAACTGCCCATATGAACACCGACATGGGTAAGGGGATTTATCTGGAAGCAACCTACAAACGTGACGTTCAGACGGCCTATGACAAGGCTTCAAATGACAACAACCCGAACGGTAATATTTATAAAAAAGCACAAGAAGTTTGCGCCCCAAGGTTCACCGGTTATTCTAATGCTTATTTACAATGCACCATCGGTGAGCTGAACAAATATCCGGCCAGCGATAACCTAATTAGTTCGATTAATTTACCTCAACCTAATAGCTATCTTCATGCCTTCATTTCGCCACTTTGGTCACCTGATTTTGCTGGTTGGTCGGTCCTAATCTGTATAGCAATTTTAACAATGATAGTAGCCAGATTGACAAGTGTTGCTGTCCTTAAACTACTCCTTCGCCACCACTATAAAAGTATTTAACCGTTGACACCAAGCGCGCCACAATGTACGCTAGCTTTCGTATAGTACTAACAGGAGGGATAAGGATATTATGGCTTACAAGCACACAAACTCAAAAGGTATTACTTATTATTTGCACAGCACCGAAGTAACACTTCGTGGTGGCAAATTACAAACTATCTACTTTTTCGCTAAAGTAGCAAAGAATGCAAAAGGTCAACCAGTTGATCTTCCAGCAGACCGAATTGTCAAAGAAAACCCACGCAACGGTTTCTTGACTGTCTCAAAGAAAAAATAGTCCGATTTCGGACTTGCACCATAAGCGAGTTTGGTTGTATAGTTAAATCAAACAAACAGGTGCCAAAAATGCCTCCAATCGGAGGCATTTTTGTTTGGTTTGATTTCTTGTGAGGTTAGACTTACAATTATGCCAAATGGAAGCCATACATAAACAGACAATACAGACAGGCCAATGTGCATTTTGTGGCCAATCTGCAGCGGACTATAATTTGGAATTAAATCAAAACACTGGTGCGATTATTGTACGCTACCGCAAGTGCTATAAGGGAAAAATGTGTCGAGCATGTGCGAAAAAGACTTTTGCAAAAACTCAAGTGCACAATTTGTTCCTTGGGTGGTGGGGTACTATTAGCTTTTTTGTCACCCCGTTTTATTTGTTAGCAAACACAATATCCTACATTTCTTTTCTGTTTGTGGCGAACAAAGAAGATCTTTAGAGCGCGCCAACATTTGGTAGACAAAACAAAATAGCGACCAAAGTCGCTAATTTATCAACTGTGGTGGGGGCGGTTGGAGTTGAACCAACCACCAAAGCGTTATGAGCACTCTGCTCTAACCGATGAGCTACGCCCCCAGACTTAGTTATTATAGCCTATAGTTCTCTGTTGGGCTATAATGTTGGTAGGGAAATTATGAAAAAAATAAACATTCGCCGTAAATATTATCAAATTCGTCACAAATATCTGACGTTGAATAATATTGTTGTGGCGATTGGCCTGATGATTGCGGCCGGTTGGGTATGGGGGTCATTGGGAGTTCTACAGCGTAACTATGCTTTACAAAAAGAGCTAGATGACAAATCACGTCAATTAATCGTCGCCCAGTTAGACACGGCTAGCGCCCAGCTGGAGCAACGTTATTATCAAACCGATGAATACAAAGAATTAGCCGTTCGAGAGCGCCTAGGCCTGGTTACGCCAGGTGAGAGTGTGTTAATTCTGCCACCAAACTCCGAATCTGCCAAAAATGCCGATATAGCAGCCACAAAAACATCATCGATTGAACCAGTGCCAACCAGTAATTTGTTGCAGTGGATAAACTTCCTCTTTGGCGGCAACAGCAGCCATATATCTCAATAAATTTCGACTAGTCGGACAGGTAGCGCCTTGTCAAAGCTAACTATATCTGTTAACCTGGTATATGTATCGCGGGGTGGAGCAGCCTGGTTAGCTCGGATGGCTCATAACCATCAGGTCGCAAGTTCAAATCTTGCCCCCGCAACCAAATTAAAGCACTTATCGAAAGATAGGTGTTTTAATTTGGTTCGGGTTCTTTGCAAGCAAGCAGAGGAGGCCAAAGGCCGATAATCTTGTCCTATTAAAATAACCCATCTTTCGATGAGTTCTTCTTTATCAATAAATCAAATCATTACAAGGTTTAAGTGCACAGTGAGATAATTTCAATGTTGCAAAATTTTGTTTGCCCAGGGATTCGTTCAAACGCGAGTTCTCCAATAAAGGAAAGCTACAAGCGGAACAAATCCCCGGGGTTGGGTAGTCATTATGACTACCCTCTAGTAGCCGTCATGACTACTAGTTGGTACAAAGATACCCAAGCCAGCGCAATAACTAATGTTTTCATTAGCCATCGGCCCTGTTTGAAAGTGCTTAAAGCTAAGATGATCAACCCGTAGATAACTACCAACCCTATAAGCACAATGGCCATAGTTTGGAGATCACCACTCGTTAATCTCAAAAACTTTGAGAACAGGTGTAACCTTGTTTCGTCTGAAAATGAGACCCATATGAATTCAATTGTTAACATGGCGGCCATAATGAACGTCATGTTTTTTTGAATTACAGAATCTACACCTTCTTTTATTTTGTTTTGTGTGTTTTTGAACATTTTACTGTTCCCCTTTTTGTTTTTTCATCATTCTGATGATATTTTGCTACCACCGACGAATGATGAAAATCGGGAGCAGCCGACAGTTAATCTAACCCAGGTAGGTTAACTAACGTGCTGCCTCCGAATATCAAAAAGAGAACATACTTTGGAATAATTCCTCAATATGCACTGTAATGATCCGATTTATTAATGGTCATCTGTTACCAAGGATTTTCACCTCTGATAACTGATGGCTAAATTGTAGCATAAACATGTTAAAATGTCAATAACTAGCGCAATGTTATGCTAATAAAAGCAAATTATGTTTATAAATATATGGCTAGATTACAGTGGTTACTTGACTGACGCTACCTCTTTATAATGCTATTGTTAGTCCTATTTAATTTTGATACAATTTAGTCATAGTACGAGGGGTGTTCGTAAAGAAAAATTAGGGGGAGTATGGAACGAAATAACACTGAACAAGTTGACAATGGGCAGTCGCCTAGCGGGGCTGCTGTACCTCAGTCAAAAAAATCAAAATCAAAGAATATCTTATCAATTATAAAAAGATTCTGGTACTTTATTGTCCTAGCTATTGTCGTAGTGGTTGGCGGTGCTATTTGGCGCACCAATGTGACTAATCAGGATAATGCCTGGGCTCGTGCAACAGCGTTCTATACGAAGGCTGATTATGACAACGCCGCCAAAGAATTGGCTGGTTTGCCAGTGCCAAGTGACGCTGCAAGATTAAAGGTTTATGCCCAGACTATGCTTGCAAAACGTGATTTAGAAAAGGCATTGCCAGCTTACGAAAAGTTGTATGCGGCTACCAAAGAGCCTAACTACAAGATTATCTTGGGTAATATATATAACGAGCAGAAGAATTATGACAAAGCCATCAGCACCTACAAAGAGGTCATTGCGGATAACCCCGGCTATACACAGGCCTATGTCAATTTAGCCATTCTTTATAAGTTGCAAAATAAAATCTCAGAGGCTACTGCCATAGCTAACGCGGCTGTCAAAAGTAATCCTAATAATGTAACTTTGCTGGAACTTAAAGTCTCAATCTTGATGGAAGATAAAACCACACAAGATTACAAAACGGCTGTCAAAGATTTAGCAGCTATTAATCCACAAGATCCTTTGCTTGACTCGTTAAAATAGATAATTCCATTTAGTGCATTAAACCGGATTGGTTGAAAATTAATGAAAATAAAGAACACAGTTAAAAATATTAGGATAATACCAGCAATCAGTTTGGTTGTTGGTGTTATTCTTTTAGCTTTAGGTGTTGTTTACGCCCCCGTCATCGTTCAGGCTTATTCTGCTAACGGTCAGAATGCTTTTAACGCCACTGGCCAGACATTTACGACTGGACTAGTCAATTACACATCCTCGACGCCAAATAACCCAATGAATGTTGGTATGCAAAAGCCATCTGGGGCAACAATTGACGCCACTCGTCACAAGGCTTTTGTTGCTGACTCTAATAACAACCGTGTTTTGGTTTATGATTTGGATAGTAGCAATAACTTTGTTGACTACCTGGCTGATTACATTATTGGACAGCCGAACTTTTCACAGACAACGCCAAACCGAGGGGCTGCCAATCCAGCCGCTAATTCACTGAATAATCCAACCAAGATCTATGTACATAAAACAACTGGTGGTATCTATATAACAGATACCGGTAATAACCGTGTTTTGATATTTAGTGCTGTTTCTGCTAGTGATCCAAGCGCATCCTATGTAATTGGTGCGGCTGACTTTACCAGTAAGAATAGCAGCGGTGTTGTGTCGTCCAGTAAAATGCTGTCGCCAAACGGTATTGTTGCTAATGGTGATGGTGCTAGTTTTAAACTGTTTGTATCAGACAAAGATTTTAACCGTGTTATGGTTTTTGGTCAGATAACGGGCAATGGACAAGCCGCTACGGCTGTTTTGGGCCAAGCGGATACTATAAGTTCTAGCGCTGGGTTATCACAAGGTGGTTTGGCTGGACCATCAGGTATTGCGACAGATGGAACAAATGCCTATGTGGCTGATACCAATAATAGTCGTGTGATGATTTGGAGCCTTGGTGCGACGACGGGCCAGAATGCTATCAGAGTATTAGGACAAACTTGGTTTTATTCAAATGGTCAGACAACGACATCGGCTGGTATGAAACTTCCTCAAGATGTTTATTATGCTAGTAACGGTTATTTATTCGTCGCTGACACCGACAACCATCGCGTAAATGTTTGGTCTAGCGCGGTGACAACCAGTGGCCAGGCCGCTAATTATGTGATTGGTCAGACGAACTTCACTGCTGGTGGCAGCGGTACGACGCCGTCGAATTTATCTTATCCATCTGGTGTTAGTGGTGATGGTGGCATGATATTAATCTCAGATACCGAAAATAACCGAGTCATGTCGTACTCGACTTCGATATCAAGCAATGGTCAGTCGGCTATTTTTGCATTAGGACAACTTTCGGGCGGTACAGATGTCGACTTTTATGGCAACACAATTAATAACCCGCAGGAAAAAGGCTTTAACAGTCCTCAGGGCGTAGCGGTTGACAGTATTAATCATAAAATGTTCGTCAGCGATGCTAATAACAACCGTGTCCTAGTCTTTAACCTGGATGTATCAAATAACTTACTTGATTTGAATGCTGATTATGTCATTGGTCAGCAAACCTTTTCAGTCACATCGCCAAACCAGGGCAGCACGGCTGGACAGGCAACATTAAATGGTCCGACTGGGTTGTTTTATGATAGCGTCAACCAACGATTATATATCAGCGATACCGGTAATAATCGCGTATTGATTTATACCTCGGCAATTAGTGCCAATGGTCAGTCGGCAAATTTAGTTTTGGGTCAATCAAATTTTACTAATACAAATGCTTCGGCAACGCGATCAACTTTTTCGTCACCTGAAAGCGTCACGGTAAATACGGGTAATAACTATGTCGCTGTTGCTGACCGTAGTAACAATAGGGTCTTGATTTGGTCGTTTAAACCGACTTCAAATGGACAGCAGGCCAGTTATGTCTTGGGTCAAGCTGGCTTTACGACTTCAGCTTATGGTACGACTAATCATAATCTAAGGACGCCTCGAGGTGTTGGTTTTGATAGTACGACAGGTTATTTGTATGTCGCCGACAGTGATAATAATCGTGCATTGATTTGGACTAGTGCAATTACGGCTAATAATCAAGTTGCCAATCGTGTAATTGGACAAGCTAATATGACAACGTCAACAGCACAGACGACCAGTAGTCAATCGTTAAAACAGCCAACTGCGATTATATCTGGATCGACAAACGGTGTGGTTTATATTGTTGATAAGGGTGCAAATCGAGTTTTGATGTTTAAGTCAGTCATTTCGGGCGACAACCAGGCAGCGGATTTGGTAATTGGCCAATCGTCGATGACGACAAGCAGTGCTGGTACGTCGCAAAGTACGTTGACGAGTCCTTCGTCGGTGGCTGTTGATGAAACTTCGGGCTATGTTTACGTGGTAGACGCAGACAATAATCGCGTAATGTTATATTCCAACTCAGGCCCTACAAAACCAACAACTTCCAGCCCAACCAGTGGTCAAACTGGTGTTAGTAGCACGCCAACTTTTGTGATGTCATCAAGTGATCCTGATGGTGATGCCTTGCAATACTCAGTTCAAATTGCTCGTGATGCCGCCTTTACGGTTGGCGTATCGACATTTAATCAAAATAGTTCAAGTGTTGGCTGGAGTGGTCAAACTATCGGTAATACTTATGGTCTGGGTACGGCTGGAGCATTTACGTTGCAGGCAACAGACATTTTAACAGCTAATACTACCTATTATTGGCGAGTTCAATCATATGATGTTTATGGATCGAAAACATGGAGCACCTATAGCAATGTTGCATCATTTACAACATCGCCACCATACGCTATTAGTGTTTTAAATCCTACGCAGACAATTATTGCTGGTCAAGTGTCGACTGTTATTCAAGTTGGATTGACTGACAGTAATAGCAATGCGGTTCGATCGAGTACTTCAACTCGTATTTATTTGACGAAAAGTTCTAGCACCGGTACTTTTTCGGCTTTAAGTTCGCCCTTTAATAGCATAACTTATGTTGATTTGCCAGCTAACACAGCGTCGGTTAACTTTTACTATAAAGATAATACTGTTGGTAATCCAACTATCACAATATCAGATCACACCCCACCAGATGGTGCAACTGGACTAGTCGATACGACATACAGTCCAACTATTATTTCATCTTTACTTGCTTCTTTTACTATTAATGCCATTGGAACTCAAGTCGCAGGTACGCCATTTACAGTGTCGGCAACCGCCAAGGATAGTTTCGGCAATGCCATAGTTTCATTTACGCAGGATATTAATTTACTGTCGACTATTGGTACGATTAGTCCAACAACTGTCACCATGACTGGTGGCGTCTGGTCTGGTAATGTGACTTTGACTAAGGCTGGAACAGATAATGTTAAGTTAAATTATCAGGCGATTACGTCGTCAAGTAATGGTTTTACGGTTAGTCCAGCGCCATTAAATAATGCAACGATTAACCCAAGCTCATTAACCGCTATGGCTGGTTCATTAACAGCGTACAGTGTATCGGCCTTTGACGTTTATAGTAATCCAATTTCAACTGGTCTAACGTATGCTTGGCAGATACCAGGTACTTTGGGAACATTATCGACCAATAATCAAGCAACATCGAATTTTACAGCCGCTGATAATATAAGCACTCAAGCAATTCAAGTTACTATCACTCAGGGTGTTACGCCAGTGGTAGTAAGTTCGACTGTTTCGGTTATTCCGTATAGCTTACAGATTGCAACTATTCCAGCGTCAATTATCGCCGGTTCGTCTAATACGGCAACAATTACGGCTCGCAGTAAAGGTGGCGGTGTAGTCACGGGCGCAAATTATTCGGTAAATATAACTGATTTGACGGGAACAATATTGCCCGTTTCGGCGCAACTAGTAAATGGCACTTGGACAGGTACGTTTAGTATTGTGTCGATGTATACCAATGACAAGATTAGTCTGTCGACGTTAGGCGGCACTGTTGTGGGATTAAGTAGCACCTTTAATGTTGTGCCTGGCAGTTTATCATCTGTTACTATTAATCCAAACGCAGTCAATCAGAACGTCGGAACAACTGCTTCAATGACGGCTCAGGCTTATGATGTATACAACAATGCCATATCTGGGCTAACCTATAACTGGTCAACTACAATTGGGTCAATTCCAGCTACCGGTGCGACTGTAACTTATACGACAGGTTCGGTTAGTGGTACGGGTACAATTGGCGTCAGTGTGACTCAAAGCGGCAATACCAAGACTAGCTCGGCACCAGTGACGTTAGCGCCGTTAGTTTTGGATCATTTTGCGATGGATCCAGTACCAGTTAATACGACAATTGCTGGTCAATCTTTGACATTGACAGTCACAGCCAAAGATATAAATAACAATACTATAACGTCGTATACTACCAGTGGTAATCTAACATATTCAGCCGGAATGATAACGCCATCAGTCACTAGCGACTTTATAAATGGTGTTTGGACTGGATCGGTCAGGGTTTATAAGTCTGCCAGCGGTGCAAATATAACTTTCACTGGTGCTAGCAGTAAGACTGGAACGACTAATAGCTTTAACGTTAAGCCTGACCAAATGAGCCTGGTGTCGATTGATCCGAGTGATCTGACGATGGATTTGCAAAACACGACACCACTAACAGTTAAGGCTTATGATGCCTATGCCAATGAAATTACTACTGGTGTAACTTATATTTGGTCATCTAGTGCGACGGATATTGTTGGTGCTTCACCTGCTAATACACAGGTTACTTCGGCAACTTCTACTACCAAATCAGGACAAGCATATATTAATGTTGTAGCAACAGAAGGTGGTCAAACGGCAAATGCCAGCATTATGGTGACAGTTAATCCTGGGCAATTGTCTAAGTTCAAATTTGATGACATATCATCACCAAAGCCAACTCGCGAGATGTTTACATTAGTGATTACTGCTTATGACAGATATGATAACGTTGTGACGAACTTCAGTGGAACGGCACTGTTGGGTGATTTATCTAGTTCTTTGACGCCGACACAGACGATGAACTTTACTAACGGTGTTTGGCGAGGTTTAGCACAGGTTACTAAGGTTTATAATCAAGATGTTATTACGGTGTCTTCGGGAACTATCTCAAGTATGTCAAATACTTTTGATGTTATTTCAAACTTACTGGACCACGTTGTTATCACGCCATCAAAGTCGACGGTTGTAGCTGGTCAATCACAAGGCTTTTCGGCGCAGGGCTACGATGCCTTTGGAAGTGCGATTGTAAATATCGCTTATGACTGGTCGGTAATTGGTGCCGTTGGTACAACCGATCCGATATCAGGTTTGGCAACAACGTTTACTGCTAATACTGCAACCGGAGTTGGAACTGTCCGTATTAGAGCAACACAGGGAACAATTACAAAACAAGCTGATGCTCAAGTTACAGTTATTGCGGGATCGTTGGATAAATTTACAATAACTACCATTCCAGATGTTGTCGCTGGTGTGCCTATTTATGTGACTATTACTGCCAAAGACGTCTATGGTAACACTGCTACTCAATTTACCAGCAGCGCTTCACTTAGTGATGTATTGGGCGGCATAGTGCCTGCGACAACTGATCCTTTCTCGTCAGGTACATGGACGGGACAAGTTGCTTTCCAAAAGAGCGGATTAAATAAAATGACAGTGACTTCAAGCGCCATATCTTCTGATTCTGATCAATTTACGGTTAGCCCAGCGCCGCTTTACTCGGCCGATATCAGCCCTGATCCAATAAACATGGCCGTTGGTACGACTAAACAAATTATCGGTTACGGCAAAGACCAGTATGGCAACATAATTAACGATTTATCATATACCTGGTCAATACCAAGTGTTCTTGGAACGTCAACGAGCCCAAATGCAAAAGAGGTTTCGATAACAGCTGCCACTAAAATTAACCAAGCTTCAGTTAGTATTATTATTTCGCAAGGTTCCAGATATGTCAGTAAAGCAGTCGACGCCAATGTTGTTGCTGGTGACTTAGTCCAATTTAGTATTAGTCAGATTAACTCACCGCAAATCGCTGGTACGGCATTCTTCGTCAATATTACTGCTGCCGATTCATATGGAAATACAGTCACAAGTTATAACAAATCAGCAACTTTGAGTGACACAACTAATACGATATCGCCATCTAGCACTGACAACTTCCGTAATGGAACATGGTCTGGATCGGTAACTATTACTCAGTCTGGTGATAATGTAAACCTTGTCGCAACCAGCGGTTCGGTCCAATCACCAAGTAACTCATTCCAGGTTAAAGCCGGTGTTCAGCAAATATTCTTGTCAGTTGAAAGTGGCGCTAATCAGATAGGTACGGCTGGTTCTGACTTAAATACGCCATTTGCCGTTCGCGCAGTTGATATGTATGGTAATTATTTGAAAGATGTCAGTATAAATTATGATATTAGTTCATCACCACCTGATGCATCGGGTGTTTCTTTGAAGCCAGGTAATATATTGACGGATGTAGATGGTATCGCCAGATCGACATTAACGGTTGGTAACAAGGCTGGCACATATATTATCAACGCATCTGTTGATGGTCGCTCGTCGTCATCAGTTAACTTTTATGTCACCGCCTCATCAGCCAAGGTGATGTCAATTAAGATTTCACCATCTAGCACGACTTTACTAATCAATAGTTCGCAATTATTTACAGCCGAAGCTTTTGACAGCTACGGTAATGCAATTGCATCGCCAAAAGTTACTTGGACAGTAACTGCAGGTGGTGGTGAGATTAATAGTGAAGGTTTATTCACAGCCGGTACAACTACTAGATTATTTAAAGATACTATCATGGCAACGGTTGATGACGCGGTTGGCTATGCGACAGTTATTGTCACTACATTGCCAGGTATAACAGCCGACAGCCGTGATGGTGCTGGTGAATTGGACCGATTATTCATAGCGCCGATTTTGCCATCGATTGAAACTGGTAAGAGTTTGGCCTTTTCTGTCAAAGCTGTCGATCGTTACAACCAGGAAATAGCGTCCAATGAACTAACCTATAGCTGGAAGGCAACGGGCGGTGATGTCAGTTCCAACAGTGGTTCGCAAACAACCTTCACGGCTACTGATAAGCCAACCAGTGGTTCGGTCGAAGTAACTGCAACCCAAATCTCAAAATTAATTACCAAGACGACATCAACGGCAATATTAGTAACGCCAAATCCTTTAGGTTATATTGCAGTTAATACAGCATCAGATAAAGTAGTGGCTGGTCAAGAGTTTGAAGTGTCATTGACAGCCTATGATGGTAACGGTAATGTTAACGAAAGCTTTACTGGTCCAATTGAGTTAAGTGACTCGACAAGTTCGATCTCGCCACGTACGACAGGCGGATTCGTGAAGGGTGTTTGGACGGGTAATATCAAGATTAATAGTAGTAATGCGATGACCATTGTGCGTGCTACCGGTCAAAAGCTCTACGGCGTCAGTGACAATATCAATATTGCAAAGAGTACAAGTGCCATGACTATGAGCAATGGTAATATTCTTGGTCAGGTGTTTAACTTTGTATCTAGTGTTGGACAGTCGATTGCAAACTTCTTCAATTCACTGTTTAGCGTATCAGCTAGTTTCCCTGAAACAACGAAAAATATTGCGGCGGCAGCTGTAGCCTCATTTGGCTTTGTGGCGGCAGCAATCGGCTTTGGTAGGGCAATCTCAACCGCTATTGTGGCGATTGGTCGTAACCCTTATGCTCGTCGTAAAATATTTGGAGCCTTGTTCATCGCACTTGTAGTCGGTTTGCTGTTCGCTGGACTAGCGTTCTTAATCGCAGGATTTATAAAATTCTTATGATTAATCGATCAGAATCTAATAAAAAGTTTCGGATCAAATTGTCGATTCGATTCCGTAAATTTTGGTATTATTTGCTGTACAACTCAGCTGTCAGACGATTGATTAATATATATAAAAAATCATCATCAACAGTCCATAAATCATTAGTTGTAACTATAGGAATTGTTGCGATTGTCATGATCGGCTGGTTAACGTTAAATAATTTAGCTGGTGCTACTCGAGTTGGCATTTCCAGTGATGATCTAAAGTCGGGCTATTCAGAATATGGAAATATTAGTCTTCAAAATGGTGCTACGTCATTAAGTCTTCAAAACGGTGTTGTTGGCAGTTGGAATTCATCAACAGCTAGTGGTTTACAAACGCCGCCTTTTTCAATTGATTCATACAGCCAGATGGCTTATGGTCCGAATGACACGATTTACGTTATGGGAAACTATGGTCAGCAGTGTTTGTTCTCGAAATATATTATTGAAAAGAAATCATGGCAGGAATTGGCGGTTCCACCAACGGCTTGCGGACAATACGGTACACAATTAGTTTATGATAATGCCAAAACAATGTATTTTATGCCTGGTGGCGCTCAGTATGATTATACCGGTTATATGTTTAAATATGATATCAGTTCTAATAAGTGGTCTAAATTGCAAGACATGCCAAGTACCTTATCGAATATCTCGTCAAGTGTTTTTGCAAATATTGGCTCAAGCCAATATGTGTATGTCATGAGAGGCACTCAGATCCCATCTTTTTATCGTTATTCGGTGGCCGATAATTCATGGCAATTAATGGATACTTATGTCAACAAGACAAGTGTGAGTTATGGTATATCACTGGTGTTTGATAGTGGTACAACGATTTATGGTCTGGATAATAATACCAGCGAATTTAAGAAATACGACATGGTCCAAAACAAGTGGACTAATTTGCCTAATGCTGACGTGTCGGCCAGCAGTGCTTATGATTCGGTAGTTTATTTTAATAATAAACTGTATGCACTACAAAACTCAGTCGTCGGCAATTCAGGTGTTGTTTTGTATGAATATACTCCAGCATCAGCAGTCTGGAAGAATTTAGGTACTGTACCAGGACCTTCGCAAGAGCGTAAACATCCAATGGCATTAGTGACTGACGGATCTAAATATTTATATACATTAATGGGTTATGACCGACTATTAAGCCTAATTCGCTATGATGTGCCAAATGATAAATGGGGTCAGTCATCGTTACTTGATACATCAGTCACATCAGGCCGAACAACTCGTCAAATAATCGGTGGTGGCAATAGTGATATGTATTATGTTGGTGGTTGGAATGGTTATGATTATATCTATCGCTATAATTATCAAGCTAATACCAATTTTACTATTACCTCAGCGCCAACTAATGCAAATGTTAATGTGTTAGCAGTAGCTGGTGGTGGTGGCGGCGGAACCAACATGGGTGGCGGTGGCGGTGGCGGTGGAGTGCTTTACAATGCCTCTTATTCTGTATCAGCACAATCTTATAACGTGACGGTTGGCGCAGGTGGAAAAGGTGCACCAGCTGGAACCGGTGGTCATCCAACTATACCTGGTACTAATGGAAAAAATTCGGTCTTTGGATCAATCACGGCGATTGGCGGTGGTTATGGTGGTGTGTCTTATAACAATATGGGCACAGGGCTTCATTATGGCGCTTCTGGTGGCTCGGGTGGTGGGTCAAGTGGGTACAATAATGACGGTGTAGCGTTAGCATATTATGGTTCTGGTGCTGGTACTGCTGGTCAAGGCTATCGTGGCGGCTATCAAGGAGCGGCATATTATTCTGGTGGTGGCGGTGGCGCCGGTGGCGTTGGCGCTAGTGGTAATGCTAAGGCTAATGGTGGTGTCGGTTTAGAAAATTCAATCCTAGGTGCGTCATATTATTGGGGCGGTGGTGGTGGCGCTGGATACAGTGTGATTGGTGGTAATGGTGGTAATGGTGGCGGTGGCGGTGGTGCAGTCGGTGTAACGACTGGTGGTGCCGGATTAAATAATGGTTCACCAGGTGGTGGTGGTGTCGTTAATGCCCAGACAAATACACCAGGTGGCAATGCCGGTGCTAATACTGGAGGAGGTGGTGGTGCCGGATCGCACTATAACTATACTAATAAAGGTGGTGATGGCGGTTCGGGTATAGTTGTTGTTCGTTATCCGATTGGTGGTGCGAACGATATTGTGGCAACTGGTGGTACGATTACAGAATACGTTGGCAATGGCACCAATGGTGTTAATGGTCAGCGCTATCGCGTCCATACATTCACAACTGTGCCAGTATTCAATACTGTTACCGCCCTTGGGGCTGCCTACAGACCAGCTGTTGGGGCTGTGCCAGCACTTTCTAGCACCTCGGTTGGAGCAACGGGTGTCTATAAAGGTGGTTATTTGTATTTAGTTGGTGCGACGCCAGCAAACTTCAGCCGTTATGACCCACTAACTGATACTATGGTTAAATTAACAAATGCACCTCAGGATGCTGGCGCTGGTGCCTCAATTGTTGATGGTGGTGATGGTTATCTATATGCTAACTTTGGAGCCGGTCGAACAAACTTTTATCGCTATGTTATCGCAACTGATTTGTGGGAAACTTTAACAGTATTTCCTTACAATATAAACACAGGTGGTGGCATGTCAAGAATTAATCGCACGATCTATACATTGGCGGGCGGTGATAGTGGTATATTTATGAAATATAATATGGATACCCAGGTCCATTCATATATTAACTCGATGCCTAGCGGATCAGTTGGAACTGGCGGATTTAATATTAGTGATAATATTCGTTACTTGTATATTTGTTTTAGGACTGATAACAGTGAAACTGTTGGACGCTTGGTTCAACGTTATGACACAACAAACGACACATGGCAAAGAATTTCTGATTTGCCAGGCTATAGTGGTGGAGCGACTGGATATTATGATACTACTGCTAATACTTTGCGTATTTCTCAGGGCCCATCATGGTCTAATGTTTGGGAGTGGTCGCCATCAACTGCTGCCTATGTCAAAGACGGCACTTGGTACTCGAAAACATATGACATGACTTATGCTGAAGCTTGGGGTAATGTTGATGCTGACGTAACCGGTAGTGGTGCAGTTGAATTTTATACCAGAACTTCATCGGATGGAGTTATTTGGAGTAATTGGCTGCAGACCAGTGGCCGAGCGATTAATTCACCCGCGAATCGTTATATACAACTAAAAGTAAGATTAACAGGTGATGGAACAGCTACGCCAAGTGTGACAAATATTGGTATTAATTATACCAAGGATACGACTGTACCGACACCTCCAAGTCGATTAGACGCCTTTAGTCAAAAAGATAACGGCACTGCAATTATATCGGGTAGAAATTATCCATATACTAAACCATATTTTTCATGGCAAGGTGCCTATGATACTGCGTCAGGCATTGATGGTTATTATATATACTATGGCCTTGACTCATCAGCTGATCCAGTTGTAGACGGTAATTTTCAGACCAATGCAGACTATATCGTAACGACACCAATGACTGCCGGCCAAATATATTATCTAAAGATGATAGTCAAAGACAAACAGGGTAATATGTCTGATGCGCAAACCTACTTTAGCTATGCTTACTTCTTCGTATCACCTCCTGGATCGATTGTCAAAACGTCAGCTAATGATTTTAATGCTGGTACGAATACTAATCTAACCGTCAGCAATAATTACATGTCGTTGAATAATTCAACCAATGGTATTTGGTCGACTGGACCGTTAGCTATGCCAGCCGATTCGACTTACGGTACAGCAGCTGTAGTCGTTGGAGATTATGTCTTTGTAGCTCGTGGTCAAAATACAAATACTTTTTATCGATACAATACTATATCGCAGCGTTGGGATACGATGGCACCGATACCAGCGACAACGTATTACAGTGCTATATCCTTCGATGGTGATCATACAATAATCCTGACCAGAGGTAATAGTACGTCGAACTTTTACAAATACGATATCAATAGTAATCAATGGACTGTGCCAACGGCTCAGTTACCACAGCTAAGTTATCAAGGAACATCAATGACTTATATTGGCGGTGGTCGTTATGCAATGGCGTTTGGTGGTGGTCGCAACTTCTATATTTATGATACCGTTGATGATAGTTTCGCGCTGATGAACCAATTACCATCATCAACTAACAATACCTATGGATCATCGGGATTGTGGTTTGACGGTGTTGATAGTGTTTATGCCTATTCTGGTTATACTGGCGCAAGGCTTAACTTTGCCAAATATAGTATATTGAATGACTCGTGGCGACAATTGGCTGAACCACCGATGGTGTCATTTGACCTGGTTAATTCAATTGTTGGTATCGGAAATAATGATATTTACATGTTCCTTAGCAAGGGTATGAGTGATTCTCAACGTAATGATAAACAGAACTTTATTCGTTACAACGTTAGTACTGACAGCTGGTCAGAAGTTGGTGACTTAAAGGTACCTATTGTTTGGGGAACGGTGGCGTCTGACAGTAAAAGGTATATCTATGTATTGCCTGGTCAAAGTACTGGATATCTTCAAGCTATGGTTCGTTACGATACGTGGACTAATACTGTGACTCCAAATTCAGTTCAAATCGGCGTTGGGTTAAGGCAGTCGTATTCGCTAGTTCAAAATAATGGCTATAATGCAGTTGCCAACCAATTCTTCAACGCCAACCAAAGAATATGGATAGGCAGTAATGTCACGACGGCAACCTATGATGGCAGTAAGTATATTTATGCTTTAGGTGTGGGTGCTGAACAGGCCAACAGTTATGCTAACTTTGTAAAATTTGATTATAAAACCGGCGCGACTGTCTACTTAACGCCACCACCATTAACTGGTGTTGGTGGATCGCTAGGCTATTTGAATGGTGAAGTGTACTACTTGGCAGGCAAGAGTACGCCAAATTTGTATAAGTTTGATGAGCAGTCGATGCAGTGGAAGCGTATGACAGATGCGCCAGTTAACGTTTACCGTCCTGGACCAACCAGTTTGGTGGCTAATGGTAGCGGCACGGCTTTTTATATCTTTATCGGTAACAGTAAAACATTATATTTGTACACTCCATCAAGTGGCGGTGGCACTTGGTCAAAAATGCTCGATGTCCCAGCAGTGGTTCTGAATGGATCATTTGTCTACAGTCCAACCAATAATGCGATTTACGTCATCGCTGGTAATGGTACTAAAAACTTTTATAAATACAACATAACTGGTAATACTTGGACGTCGACTTTAGCTTTGTTACCAGCAACTGTATCTTATGGATCGACGATGACACTCAAGGATGGAATTATCTATGTTCAACACGGTAATGGTACTAAAGAAAGTTATCTCTATAATATCGGTACTAATACCTGGACCACTAGCAATGACGCACCTGGCTACTTTAATTACGGCGCGGTGGCATTAAAAGTTAATGAATCATATGCAGTCGTCTTGCCTGGTGATGCCAATCCGCTAATTTGGCAATTTAATTATCCAAGTACAACCACAAGCTACGGTGGTCGAGGCCAGTATGTATCAGATGTTATGAATTTTGCTGGACTTTATGATTATGCTGGTATTCATGTTGACGGACAGATACCAAGTAATACGACCGTCGAAATTTGGACTCGTTCGTCAAGCGATGGCGGCGCAACCTGGAATGATTGGGCATTAACCGATCCGGCTAAAATATACTCAACTAGTTTTGAGGCAAAGATTAATTCACCAACCCTACATTCTTTGCAGGTAAAGTTCATACTAGAATCATCTGATAACATACTAACGCCTGTCATACATGGTTACAGTGTGAATTATTATTACGATGTGACGCCACCAAATAATCCGACGACGGCGCTAGTTTATAGCGATAACACTAAAACAACGCAGTTACATAGTAACGAATGGAAGAATTACGACAAACCGTTTGTTGATTGGCCAAATCCAGGTGAGGCCGGAGGCGCAACTGACGGTCCGCTAGGATCAAACATTGGTGGCTATTGGGTTTATTTTGGACCTGACGATACTGCATCCCCAAGAACTTCAGGTGTCTTCGTGACAGATACTGAATTCCAGGCCAACTTCACGACGCCAGGTTTGCAATATCTACGTATTCAAACTCAAGATATGACGGGAAATATTGACAGTAATGTCTTTACGCCATTTACTTATAAATTTGATAACATTGCGCCGACTAATCCAAGCTTAATCACGGTCGACCCGTCTGGCTTTACGTCAATTAATAACTTTAGTTTCCAGTGGCCAAACGGTTTTGATCAACATTCTGGTATCGCTGGCTATTGTTATCTAACTGGCGCTACTTCGGGTCCATTTGCAAGTGAGATTTGCCAAAACGGTACGTCTATTAATAATTTATCGGCCGCTTATCGCAATGGCACTAACGTGTTTTATGTGCGAGCCTATGATATAGCTGGTAATTACTCGCCATATTACACTAGCGCCTCATATTATTACACAGTTGATGCACCAAGCCAGGTAACAAATTTGCGTGCAGTGCCGCCAGTTTCAACGAATAGCTTGTTTACTTTCCTTTGGGATTTTCCAGTGACTTACGCTGGTAACTCTGAAAAGTTACAGTATTGTTACAGTATTAATATTATTCCGTCACCTTTAAACACAACCTGTACGCCTGATAAATATATATCAGCCTTTAAGGCTGCGACTCAAAAGGGTGTAAATATTATTTATGTCGTCGCCAAAGACGAGGCTGGTAATGCCGATTGGACCAACTTTGCGTCAGCTAACTTTATTGCTAATACCTCTTCGCCTGGTATACCTATAAACTTGTCGGTGGTTGATACCTCGGATCGCACGACTGATAGGTGGACGCTGACTTTGACGTGGGACCAGCCAACCTTTGTCGGTACCGGTATTGTGAATTACATCGTAGAAAGGTCACTCGATGGCCGTGTTTTCGATTATATTGGCAGTGTCAGCAGTCGTGCTTTTGTTGACTTAAACGTATCGTCAGAAATGACATATTACTATCGAGTTCGTGCGGCTGACGATGTCGATAATCGCAGTGGAGCTTCGGGTGTTGTGTCTAGGTCGCCACAAGGAGTTTATCCAACACCACCTAGAACGATTGTTCAGCCAGTATCTAAGACGGACTTTAACCAGGCTGATATTCGTTGGGTGACTAATCGCGATTCGACCAGTTTTATCTATTATGGCTTTGATCCGACTGATTTAACTCAGAGTAAGGGCTCATTGATATTAGCTAGCGATCACAACATCACATTAACTGGCTTGCAACCTTCGACGACGTATTTTTATCGAGTTCAAAGTTTTGACAATGATCGAAGCTATGATGTCAAAGATGCGATATCATCCATCTATTCATTCAGGACAGCTGATGCCGCTCGAATTTTTGGCGTTACTACCACTGACATCACTGTTAACTCGGCGGTAATTTCATGGCAATCAAGTGTTCCAACCCGACCTAGGGCTGAATATGGTCCAACTATGAGTTATGGGCTTTTGGCTGAAAATAATCAAACTGGATTTGCGACGCAGCACACAATCAGACTGACCGGTCTTGATAGTGGCATGCAGTATAACTTTAAGGTATCTTCTTTGACTGAATTATCCAGTAACGTTGTTAGCGATAACTATACATTTACGACAGTCGCTAGACCGGTTGTCAAAGATGTTCGGTTCCAGCCTTTAGCCGAAGAGCCAACAACAGCTGTAAAAGTGACCTGGAAAACAAATGTGCCAACCAGTTCGACGGTTTATTACTCAGGTTATGGCACTAAACAAGAAGCTTCAACTAGCGAATTAGTCACAGATCACACTGTTGTCTTGCAGAATCTGGCTGGAAGCACTAACTACTCTATGTCGATAGAAGGTCGTGACCAATATGGCAATGTGACAGTGGCTTCCCAGCAGCAGTGGCGCTCACAACTTGATACTAGACCACCGGTCATTAGTAGTGAAAGTATAAGTGTCAGTACAGTCGAATCTGTTTCAGGCAAACAAGGTCAGATGATTATTTCGTGGAAGACCGACGAGCCGGCAACTTCACAAGTACAGTATAGTAAGTATGGTTCAAGTGGTTACGATAACAAGACGCCACTCTCGGCTGAACCAACCACCAGTCATATCGTGATTATATCAGGGCTAGATTTGGCAGCGATATACAAGATCCAGATTATTTCTAGGGATCTTGACGGCAATACTGTCTATGGTAACCCAACCACGATTGTGACTCCAGATAAAGAAATAACCGTCTTTGACAGCGTCGTAAACCTATTATCAAGATTAATGAGGCTGTAAAATAATGAAAAACCCAATCAAAGATATTGAAAATAATAAACCAATCGAACACGAATTAAGTGCTCCAATTATCGAAACGCTTGGTATATCGAAAGTCTATCGTATAGGTTCAACCATGGTTAGTCCGGTGACCGACGTGACATTGCAGGTCGGTTATGGTGAATTGGTGATAATATTCGGTCCATCGGGTGCGGGAAAGTCGACACTAATCAGTATGTTAATGGGGCTTGAAAAACCAGATGTTGGCGAAGTCTTTTTTAAGGGTATGTCTTTGTATAATTACACTGACGAGCAAAGGACGGTGATTAGGCTAAAAAAAATCAGCTATTTGCCACAAGCTCAATATTGGATTGATAACCTTGGTATTGTTGATAACGTTGCGCTACCGTTACTATTGCAGGGCTGGTCAAAATCAAGAGCTCGCACTAAAGCCAAAGAATATTTAACCAAAGTTGGTATTTCACCCGATTTAAAGCAGTCGCCCGATCAATTATCATCAGGCCAACAGCAAAAAGTTGCTTTGGCGCGGGCCTTAATCAAAGATCCATGGATAATTTTTGCCGATGAGCCAACCGCTCACCTTGATTCGAAATCGGTTGATGAAGTTGCCAAAATTTTAGTCGATACAGCTGAGAAACAAAAAATTACTATTGTAATGGTGACTCACGATTTAAGCTTTTTGAAACTATCAAAAAAGTGGTTATTTATGCAGGACGGCCGTTTGTGGAATATTGAGGATAAGAAAAATCCATTTACAGATATCAAACAAGTGATAGATTATATTGACCTGCAAAAAGAAAAAGAGAGGGAAGATTAACTATGAGACGGCAACTTTTCTTTATTCGGTTAGCACTTATCAACACTTTTAAAAAGCGTTTGCGAGCAATCTTAGCGATTGGTGTTATAGCCTTGACCAGCGCAGTTGTAGTTGTGTTATTTGGGGTTGACATTGGTTTACATAATTTAGTTCAAAACGAAATTAATCAGTCTGACTCCAAAGATGTTGTGACGGTAACTTTACGTAATACTCAACAAGTTAAACTAGACGATACGGCGGTTTCAAGGATTAAATCTATCAGTGGTGTTGGCCAAGTTGTGCAATTTGTTGGTATTTTTGGCACGGCTGTATTAAATGACGTCAATTTAAATATGCCGCTTTACGCTGTCTCACCAGAATATTTTATGCTTGGGTCAACAATCAGTATTGCTGGTAATATCGATAAACAACCGAGTGACAACAATGCCATTGTCAGTAAAAAAGTGCTTGAAATCTATGGCATCAGTCTTGATAAGGCGGTTGGCCAAAAGATCAAGATTCAAGCTACTTTGACGAGTGACACAACAGACACCACGGCTAGTACTGGCACCAAAGAAACTCCAATTCAGGAATACACAATTGCTGGAGTGATTGATCGCGGCGACCTGCCACTAGCATATATTCCGATTGATAATGTTAAAAAACTGGGTCTTACTAGTGTTAACCAATTGAAAGTTAGACTGACTGACGTTAATCAGGTAGGTGAGGTCCGCGAGGCAATTGAGCAACAAGGCTTTCAGACTACCAGCATTCTTGACACTATCGGCCAAGTTGATAAATTATTTACAGTAATACGCAATGTTTTGGTTATCTTTGGCATCATTGTTTTTGTGGTGACGATTTCAGCGACGTTCACAATCATTTCATTAACGCTTATGGAAGAAACGCAGCAGGTTGGCTTCTTAAGGATTAACGGACTCTTAAAAAGAGACGTAAACTTGTTGTTTTTAATACAATCTATTGTATTGACGTTATTAGGTGCAATCGGCGGTAGTATCCTGGGTACATTATTTGGTTCATTACTGAATATGTTTTCACGGTCAGTAGCTAGTGGCGAGGCCTTTTCATCGGATGTGACTATTTTTGAGGCTCCTATTAATGCAATTGTCATCATAATTATTTTGTCTGTTGTGACGGGATGGCTAGTTAGTCAGATT
The DNA here is from genome assembly GCA_903900345.1 of uncultured bacterium. Lineage (GTDB taxonomy): Bacteria > Patescibacteriota > Saccharimonadia > Saccharimonadales > Saccharimonadaceae > UBA1547. Next base: position 71,393 of record CAIUMO010000025.1, read on the forward strand.
CCAATTAGAAGGGCTGTATCGATTAGCCCATTGCAGGAGCTCAAAGAATAGCGTTTTGTTAAATTTACTTTAGTTTTCACATCATCTATAATAATGCTTATGCCTTCTATTCGCATCGGATGGCTAGTAGCTCAGTTGCATGAAAACAAGCTGAGAGTGGTGGGCTCATTGGGGGAAACAACTAAATGATGTTATCTCAGGTGGGTCTTTTAGTGTTGTCCGGACTAGTGATTATTCTGATTTTTGTTCTGATTCGGCTGTATTTGAAAGTGATTAATCTAGGTAATTCATTCGCCAAGCTTGGATTCGTGGTTCGGGAAGATGCCAAGAAATATTTCAATGAAGCGTCAGATAAAATTGTTGAGACCAATCAAAAGTTCCAAGAAGTCTATAAACAGCTAATCCATGATGGTACTTTGACGGCCCTAGCGGAAGCTGGTGATAAGATGGAGAAAAACATTATCTCATCTCATCAAGAAGCATCCAAAATTGTGCTTGAAGCCAGAATCGACGCTCAACGTATTATTGCCGCAGGCAAAAATGAGGCAACCGCTACATCCGAGCAAGCTTTGAATCAATCGGCTGAAACTATTCGTTGGGTGATGCAACAATTTACAGGTAGAACTCTCAATATTGATGATCATCAACAAATAATCGATAAACTAATGGATGACTATATCAATGAACAACGAAAGTAATATTAAAAAGACAACAACTCAAATATTATTTGAGCAGCTCGATTTAATGACTTGTCATTTGCCAATCAAACAGCTATTGTCTGAAATTCAGGTTGTTATTGAGCGTTTGAGTTTTAGTGAAATAAGTGACAGATATAAAAATGATCAAGTCGCTCAGAAGAATGAAGTTGATTTGTTATTTGAGGGTGAAATTTCGGACTCCATGCTTGATTTTGTGCATTGGTTGATTGAAAAAAATGGTTTGGGTATCTTGTCTGACAAGATCGGACGGATGTTTTTGGAGTATTGCATCAAGGCCTACAAAGGTGCCCCAGAGGTAAAGCTAATTACAGCCGTTCAATTGGATGATGAATTTGCCAAAAAGTTGATCAATAAACTAAGGACTCTATACCCAGCGCCAACCAGGATTGTTTATTACATCGCGCCAAATTTGGTGGCCGGCATTGTTATCAAGGATGGTACCAAGACAATTGATCTAAGTTTAAACAGTTTCATGGTCAAAGCCGTCAAGCCTCGGATAGCCGGTACAATTAGTGTGAGGGTTCAATAATGGAAAATGTTGGTCAAGTCGAATCTGTAAAAAGTGAAATTTGTATCGTTAAGGGCGCTCGTGGAATCGGTCTTGGCAGTGTTGTTGAGTTTTCGTCAGGCTCAAAGGGTATGGTGATGGGTTTTAATCATGCTGATGCCGAAGTGGCGATGCTTAGTTCCTATAATCGCGTTAAAAAAGGTGATTTGGTACGAGTAAATAATCCTAAATTATCAATCCCGATTGGAGAAGAGCTAATTGGTAGGGTGATCGATCCGATGGGTAATCCAGTTGATGGTTTAGGCAATATCGAGATTTCGACCGATGTTTTGCATCCAATTGAATCGGCCGCCAAGCCAGTTCATCAGCGGGTGTTGATTGACAGGCCATTAATCACGGGATATCTAACAATTGACACTCAAATTCCATTAAGTTTAGGGCAGAGGGAGTTGTTGTTGGGTGAAAGAATGTCGGGCCAAAGTGATTTAGCAGTTGATATTATCTGTAACCAAACTCGTCTTAACACTGAATTATTATGTATCTATGTGGCAATTGATGCCGATACAGCACGAATTAAACGCCGAATTGAGCGTCTTGAAAAACATGGCGCCATGAAACGGACGATCGTTGTTGTCGCCAGAACTTCAGAGGCGGCGGCATTGAATTATATTGCGCCAATGGCAGGCGTGACAATTGCTGAATGGTTTGCTGCCAAAAATAGAGACGTCTTGATTGTGTTTGATGACCTGACTCGACACGCCAAAGTTTATCGCCAAATTTCGTTACTTTTGGAACGCCCAGCCAGTCGTGAATCATATCCGGGCGATGTTTTTTATCTTCACTCTAGATTGCTGGAACGTTGCGGGGCATTTAGTAAGCAAGTTGGCGGTGGTACAATAACGGCTTTGCCAATTGTGGAAACACAAGGTGAAGATGCGACCGATTTTATCACCACCAACTTGATGTCTATTACCGATGGTCACGTTTTGTTCCGGCAAACTTTGGCCAACCAAGGCGCGCAACCGCCAATCGACAGCGGTTTCTCGGTTTCGCGTATTGGTGACCGCAACCAGCCGTCTTTAGTTAGGTATTTATCAGAAAACATAAAAGATACAATGATAAAATACGAAGAAATCGCTAAATTTAGTTCGCTAGGTAGTGAAGTTGGTGATGAATCTGTCAGTATACTTGAGATTGGCGAAAGAGCAAAAGTTATTTTTTCTCAGGGGCATGATGATTACTATAATATCCGCGATCAGGCAATTCTGATGTATTCAATTGTTTCCAGGACTGCAGCTAAATGGTCAACTGCACAGATACCTGGATTTGTTAAACAGGTGATTGCGTATGCTAACAAAGAGCCATACAAGTCAATGATTAATAGCTCAGTTTTACAGATGAACTATGAACACGCTGAAGTTGTTTTCAAAGAATTTATGCATGACTTTCTATGGCAATCAGATACTATTCAGCCAATTGTGAAGCGTGAAAGCTTGGTTGCCGAAATTGAAACAGTCGATAATTTACTTCGTGGCAATGAGGACATTCTGAAATGAAAGATTTAGAAGCTTTACATAAGTCCCTAAATGCTATGAATGACCTTGAGAGTTTGACCGACATGCTCGAGCAGACAGCGGCACGGACAATTTCTATGATGCAACAAGATATTTTAAATAGTCGACCATACTTTCAGCAAATTTGGCATATTTATAGCATCTTAAAACAACTGGCGCCACCACCACCTGAAATTACTCATAAACACTTAATTGTTATGATTGGTATTGATTGGGGTATGACTGGTAGTCTGATGAATCGAGTGATTGATGAAGCCAAGCGCCTTCAGGGCAAACATGATGCTGATATTTTAATTGCTGGCAAAATGGCAAGAGCTCGTTTTACTAATGCTGACGGACGCACGATGCACTATTTTTCTTGTCCAAAAAATGTTTCACTTGAATTAATTCAACCAATTTATAAAGTTGTTTCTGGATACTCACACGTCACAATTGTTTACCCGTCATTTGATAGTTTATCGAAACAGTCTGTTTCAACAGCTTCTTTCTCAGTCAAAGACAGTATTAAAGTTGGCAATCGGGACATTAATCCAGCCGATGTAATATCAGTCGAAGAGGCCAAGCTGTATATTGTTGATCCTGACCCACAATCTTTGGTGAACTACATTAACGAAGCGGTAGTTGGTTTAACGATCCATCATTATTTTGCCGAGTCGTCACTTGCGTATAGTGCCGCCCAGATGATTGCGATGCGTAATGGTCATGATAACGCCGAGAACGAGGCGAAAAAAATCAAATTACTATATAATAAAGCTCGACGTGACGTAACTGACGCTAAATTACGAGAGTTATTTGGTTCTCGGGTAGCCATTAAGGAAAAAGACTGATGCATAACGAAGTTGTGGCTAATCAAAATAAGGGCAGGGTAATAAAAGGCCGTGGTCCAATTGTTGACGTGCAATTTACAGTATTTGTGCCCCCAATTGGCAGGGTTTTGATTGTTCATGAGTTAAATTTATTGATGGAAGTTTTACAATATGCCGAGCATAAAACTGTTCGTTGTATGGCACTGGGCCCGACCGAAGCTTTGGCTTATGGCATGGAAGTAGTTGATACCCAAGAACCACTTAGTATTCCGCTAAGTAAAGATATTTTGGGGCGGGTGATTAACGCTTTTGGTCAACCACTTGATGACAAGCCGGCAATTGTAGCCGATGAAAATCGCCCGACTAGTCAGCAACCACCTAGTTTTTTGGAAGTTAAATCGCAACTCGAAATCTATGAAACAGGTATCAAATCAATCGATTTCTTTTCACCCTTTCCACGAGGTGGCAAGATTGGTTTGTTTGGCGGTGCTGGTGTTGGTAAAACGGTTATTATTACCGAATTAATTCACAACCTGGTTAGTGTGATGAAAGGTTTGTCGGTCTTTATCGGCGTTGGTGAGCGTACTAGGGAAGGTCATGAACTGATTCAAGAATTGCATGACAGGGATTTATTTGGCAGTATTACGCTGATATTCGGCCAGATGAATGAAACGCCAGGTGTGCGTTATCGCGCAGCTCATGCCGGATTAACAGTGGCGGAATATCTACGTGATACTTTTGGCAAAGATATTCTGCTATTTATCGATAATGTGTATAGGTATGTTCAGGCTGGCAACGAGATATCGACGATTATGGGTCAATTGCCATCTGATACTGGTTATCAGCCAACATTAGGTCAAGACGTTGGTCAAATCGAGGAGCGAATTGCTTCGACCAGCAAGGGCGCGATTACCTCGGCTCAAGCGGTTTACGTGCCAGCCGATGACTTTAATGACCCAGCGATTGAAACGATTTTAAGTAAACTCGATGCTAGTGTTATTTTGTCGCGTGATTTAGCTAAAAAAAGAATTTATCCAGCTATTAACAACCTGAAGTCGACATCAGTCTTGATTGACAGATTATTAATCGGTGATGATCATTATGATGCCGTGCGTGCTGCTAAAAAAATTCTGGAACGAAATGAAGAATTACAAAGTATCATTTCGGTGCTTGGTAAAGATGAGTTATCAACTGAAGACAGGTTGACGGTTGATCGAGCCGAAAAACTAACTAAATTCTTTACTCAACCATTTTTCTCTTCCGAAAAATTCTCGGGCGTCAAAGGTGCCTACGTACCATTAAAAGATACTATAATTGGCGTAAAAAAGATTATTAATGGTGCAGTTGATGAAATACCCGAAGATATGTTTTATAACAGGTCAACCATGGCCAGCATAGAGGAAGAATGGCGCACAAAGAAGACAGCTTCAAACTCACAGTCCTAAGCGAAAAGATTATTTTATATGATGGTCGATGTGACGTTTTATTCGTGCCATCTGTTAAAAAAGATGTTATCGTTGTTTTGCCTTATCACACGCCGATGATTATGAAGCTAGGTGAAGGCAAGGTGGTTATGAAACTGGGCCGCGAAAAAAGAGACCTAGCAACCGTAAAAAGCGGTTTATTACATGTTAAAAACAACGAAGTTCAATTATTAACGAACTTATAAATTGTTTTTAACTTAACTTCCCTGCTGCAACTCGAATAGCTTCACTCCAGCTGAGGAAGGCGTGCGGCGTGTCGGCGACTTGGGCGGCAGTCAGACCGTATTTAACAGCTAGTGCTAATTCGTGAATCATTTCACCTGCATGTGGCGCGACGATCGAGGCGCCTAAAATTGCACCTTTTTTATCGGTGATAATTTTAACAAAGCCATCACGGAAATCTGATGTATTACTGCGAGCGATAATATTTAGTGGCGCCACGGCTTTATTAATTGATAAATCGCGTTTTAGACAATCATCTTCGGATAGACCGACCGAGGCAATTTCTGGGTTAGTAAAGACAATCTCTGGAGTGGCAGTGTAGTCTGGAGTTATTTTTGTTCGGTGTAGAATGTTATTTGCTACGACACGGCTTTCCAATAAGGCTGTATGAGTGTGATTACCGCGTCCTAGGACGTCGCCGGCAGCAAAGATGTGTCGGACATTGGTTTGCAAGTGATCATTGACGTCGATGCCTTTGGCGGTAAATTTAACGCCAGCATTTTCGAGGCCTAAATCAACCGTTGGAGCACGACCAGCCGCGACTAGAACTTCATCGACTCGGATTGATTTTTCAATATCAGCTCTCGAGACGATAACTTTTTTAGCTAAACCGTCTTTTTCAACTGATACAACGCGTGAATGGGTCAAAACGGTGACACCTTTTTGCTCACTCAAGATACGTTCCATCAGATCGCCAACTTCGCTGTCGCGATGGGGCAGTAAGCGACCAGCTTTCTCGGCGATATAAACTTTAGTACCAAAGGTCGCCATTAGTTGGGCGATTTCGATACCAGTATCACCACCACCAATAATTAGCAGACTTTTGGGCGGGCGAATTTCTTCTAAAATAGTACGTGGCGTTAAATATTTAACTTTATCAAGGCCGGTAATATCTGGAATAATCCAACTTGATCCGGTGGCGATGAGGAAGTTGCTAGCTGACAGATGACGTCGATTAACGGTAACCTCATTGGGCGATAAAAAGTGAGCAGTATCACTAAATGTGCTAATCCCCTGACTTTCATAATAACGGCGATTGCCGCCAGCACCGGTTCGTTTGACGGCCAGGTCTTTCCAGGCGCGAATTGAAGGGTAGTTATAGCCAAGCGTGGCGGAGCGTAGTCCGAACCTGGCACCATGCATAGCTTCATCATAAAGATGAGCGGCATGTAGCAACGATTTAATCGGTACGTCGCTCCAGTTAGGCGAGTCACCGCCAAAAGCGTCAGATTCGATAATGGCCACATTTTTGCCTTCACTGGCAACGATATTAGCGGCGGCACTACCACCTGCTCCACTGCCGATAACAATTAGATCGTAGTCAAATTCATATTTTTTAGCCATGTTAATCCCCTTTTTAATTAGATAGTAATGTGATGTTGCTCGTATAAATAAGCGGCTTCAGGATGATGATTCTTGAGATATTTAGCGGCTACTAGGCGAATATCGTGGCTAGTCACTTCAGGTCGTTTTTGTAGCCAGACTGCGACAGCATCACAAACCGTATCAGCAGTGGTCTCGGCTTGACCATCGGGTGTATAGACGCTCAGGCAGGCTGCCAAAATACTGTCATAGAGTTTTTTACGATCGAAGTGTTCGGTCCGACGTTGACCGTTGTCCTTGATAATATTTACCACCAAACTCATATCAGACTTTTCCGATTGCAAAAACGACAATTTCGTTAACATAAACAAAGAAGACTAGGACGATTAAGCCAGCGCCAGCAACGAATTGCAAGAATGATTTATTGGACTCACGCCATTTTTGGATGCGGCTTAAACTACATCCTTGGCTAATCGAGACCCAAATTATGATAAGTGACAACAATGAAATTATAGTATAGATACCAATGCCAACAAGTTGCCACAGGCTAGGTAATTGAATTAAAACCAAGGCGCTAATCAGTAGTGGCGCGATGATGAATAATATCTCGCCAGTGATACTACTAAGGCCCAAGCCGAAAGCCTCGGCACTTAATTTAGTTGATTGAGTGCGATCGGTTAAATACTTGGCGACATTGCGAGGTATCCACAGCATGGTGCCTTTTTCGCGACGATAATAGAATAACCAGATCGAGATTGCAACACCGGCTGACATGCCACAGGCTATCGCCCAGACGATTTGCGGTGTATTGGCGCCAAAAATACTCAGCAAGAATAATGATCCAAAAGATAAAAGTAATGCCGTCATAAGGCCAGCCCCAAATACGAAACTAGTAATTAGCCTTAGTAATTTATTGCGTGATCGTTTAGCACCAATTGTGTGCGCACTTAACAATGTTAAAACACTGACGCTAAGTTGGAAGCTGGCATGGATAAGTGCCGCCAAGGCGATAATTGCGAGAGAAACGGGGATGCTCATTTGTTTATTTTTTTATTTTCCTCATCTTATTTATAGCATAACCACCACTATAGCGTCAAAATATGTGGCCGAAATGGCATAAAGGTATTGCTTTTTTGTAACCTTTATGCTTAAATAAGGTTATCAAACAATAAAAAACAAAAAAAGGAAATAGGAAATATGGAAACAGAAACAAACATGGTCGAAGCGGTTACAAAAAGCGAACTTTTGGGCTTGGCGTCATGGGACCAATCACGCACAGCTGAACAGTTGATGAACTTTATTAGCCGACGTGAAGCTGAAATCTTTGCCACAGAATCGTAATAATATTCCTGATTATCAAAACAACCGTGCAGTAATTGCACGGTTATTTATATTCGCGCTGAGGTGTTTTTGGCGGTATAATATATATGCTATCTGCACTTTCAAATCCGCTACAAACGTAGCATAAAAAACGAGGTTCACTATGGAACAGTTAGTCTATAACAAGGTCATTCGTTATGCAAATAATAACGACCTTGAGTGGGCGTCACATTTAATAAATCGAGTTTTAAGCTCTTTTTATAAAAGCGACCACTTTGCCCGCGCAAAGCATATATTTGACCAATTTATCAACGAAGACAGAAATGTTTTTGGCGGTTCATTGGCTGGACAATATATCGCTGTTGCGGAAGACAATTTGAAGTCAGCTGGATTAATACATTTTGTCGAAAGAAAAAAGTCGACAATCAATGTTAGTCTGCTGATAGTGCATGAGAGCTTTCGTGGGAATGGTGTCGGCAGAAGTTTGCTGAGTTATGTCGAGCAATATGCTCTAGAACATGGCTTTCACAACCTGCACTGCACCATCGCCGGTACTAATGTCGTCGCGCTGAAATTTCTCAGCAGTAATGGTTTTAGTGTTATCGGCACTACGAAAAAAAGACATCGCAGACGCGTTGTTGAAACTAGTTTGCTATGCAAACAAGTTGAAGACAATGCATGCGCTGTTTGAGTAGGGCGATGTTCCCAGGCTGATCGCAATGCGTTCGCCAAAACATCAACGTCGCAGCCATGTTCGTAGCCCCTAAGGGTAACGAACATGGCTTTTTTTCTTTGGCAATAAGAATCAATCTAGATTAGATAATTGTGGCAAAGGCGGCTAGGGCAATTAGGGCGCTCAGCAGGCTGGATATAAAATTAACCATATCATTATTAATAAATCTTAAACCCGATGCCTTTTTATTGGCATGGCCGTTTGATTCTGACGATTCAGTGATTAATTTGGTCTTGAAGTCGATATATTTGAGCTGTAATTTAGCACCAAGGATACTGTCGATAAATGATCCTACAAAACCGATAAAGGTGATCATGAACAATATCTGCACTGACTTGCCTGTATCTGTGTATCGGCTGGCTGTATAGACCAGGGCGATCATAAATGCGCCAGCTAGGGCAGCGATTGATCCTAGTATACTAACTCCACCCGACTCGCCTTTTTTAATTGGCTTCAAGGTTGCAATCGATACGGTTTGACCTTTGTTCAAAACACCGATTTCGGATGCCCAAGTGTCGGCACAACTGACAGCGATTGATGAAATTGCCGTTAATAATATTACTTCGGACTTGGTTATAAAAAATATTAATGACAATATGGCTGGTATTAAACCGCTGGCTAAAACTTGTTTGTAATTACGAGCCGATTTAATATATTCGGCGGATAGTTTTATTTTGTTATATTTTTTAAACTGGGTGATGATACTGGATGATATAAAGAACAATATTAACGTCGACCAGGCGATTAGACCAGCAAAAGCATATATCGTCGTACCGACGATTGTAGCGGCAATCACACCACTGCTGTCGAGTGATTTACGGAAGTAGGCAGCGACAGCGACTAATTCACTGATAGCAAAACCGATAATTAAATTAATAAATATTGGCTGGCCGCCAACGGATATTATTGCGTATAGGATTAATGACGATCCAAGTGGCACAGTTATATTATCGATGCCCTTAGGTGTAACTAGCTCGATAAACGTTGCGCCGACGGCGATCAAAATACTGCCGATGATGGTAAATTCAGGCGCAAACCACGACAGAATTATATAGGATATTATTAGCGATACGATAAACATTGTCGTACTACCAACGACAGATTTGTTGCGGACCAATTTGCGTTTGCCGTATTTTTTACCGATAAGTCCAGCCAGGCCATCGCCGTAGCCCATAATTAGGATACCAAGTGCGCCTAAGTATGGCATTTTGAGGGCAGCTGAGGCTATGACTAAAATCAGCAGTGAAATAGGGTAATAGACAGTGCCTAGACCATCGGCATCAGATCGTTCCATAGCTTTGACTAGGTTCATTTTATATGATGCGTAATTAAGGACAATAAAGACAACCGGTGGTACACAGGCTAGCCAGATGTTGTCTTTAAGAAATAGGACATAGATAAACCACCAGTTAGACACACCGATGTGGATGAATTTTCTAGAACCCTCATCCCCTATTAATTTTAGTTTTTGTAAGACGGTCGAGATTGCAATTATGGCTGCTATAAATGCAAATGATAATACTATACCCAATATGTTATTTGTCATGTGTTTTTCATCTCTTTCTTAGTAATTTATTATTGCATCATTTGATGAAAATAACATTAGCAATGGTAGTGGTAAGTCACAGGTTCAATTCGCGTAACGATTAACAAAATAAAATCCCCACCGCAAGGGTGAGGGGTTTATTTTGGTAGTAGTGACAGGAATTGAACCTGTGACCTTAGGCTTATGAGTCCTACGCTCTAACCAACTGAGCTACACTACCGTGCTGCACTGAGTAATTGTAGCAAAAAACAGATTGCTTTTCTAGATAGTGTGCAATACTAGATTTATGAATAAAAACGTCATTTTGTTTTTCGCAGTCGTTTTTGAGTTAGCTGGTAATCTAACACCGATGTTATTTGGCAATAATGACCTGTTTAGTGTTTGGGGAATCTTGGGTGGAGTAGTTGGCGGGCTATTTGGCGTTTGGGTTGGTGTCATGGTGTCAAAACGAATCGGTTAAACATAAGTTCGTTGTATACTAATTATATGGACAAATATGTCGTAGCTGTTAGCGGTGGTGTTGATTCGGTAGTCTTGCTGGATATTTTGTCCAAGCAACCGGACGTAAATTTAATTGTGGCTCATTTTGACCATGGTGTTCGTTATGATTCGGGTATTGATGCGATTTTCGTAGCCGGTCTAGCCAAGAAGTACGGTTTGCCGTTTGAAACCAAACGAGAAGAGCTGGGTCCTGATGTTAGTGAAGACAAGGCGCGCGCTAGGCGTTATAAATTTTTACGCGAAGTAGCCGAAAAGCACAAAGCACAGTTGATAACAGCTCATCATGCTGATGATGTGATTGAAACGATTGCTATTAACTTGTCGCGTGGCACAGGTTGGCGAGGGTTAGCGGTATTAGATTCAGATGTGGTTCGATTGATGACTGGCCTGACTAAATCTGACATTATCGATTATGCTGTGTCAAATAAACTCGATTGGCACGAAGATAGTACAAATTTCGAGAATAAATATTTGCGCAATCGTATTCGTCATCAAACCAATAGGCTAGAAGAAGATAAAAAACGCCAATTGCTTGGATTATGGTCGGAGCAAAAGTCGCTAAAGCGGTTGATTAAACAAGAGACAGACAGGTTAGTTGGCGACGGGCCAGATTACAGCCGATATTTCTTCATTCATATCAATCAGTCGACGGCTATGGAATGTCTGCGACATATTGTTGGCAGCCGCCTAACCCGACCTCAACTGATAAAAGCGATACATGCCATTAAAACGACTTTGGCTGGCAAAACTTATGATGCTGGTGGCGGTGTGCGACTTAACTTCACCTCTCGTAATTTTACGGTTGAACTGATAAAATAGTTAGAGAAATATTGAAACTGAGGTGACCGACCGAAAGGAACACGTAATTTTTTATGGCAATTAAAATCCCAACTCCAACTAACAAAAAACCAAGCAACATCATTCGACTAACTTTATTTTGGGCGATTATTATCTTTGCCTTATTGGTGGGCGTCGCTTTTTTTGTACCACACGATAATCTGAAAGATGTGTCGATATCGGAAGTGATTAAACAGGCTAATGCCGGCAAAATCGCTGTACTCGAAATTCAAGGTGACAATATCAAGGTAACGCCAGTTGGTAGTACCAAGGCGACTGAACAATCAGTTAAACAAAGTAGCAGTATTCAAGATCAGGGTTTGAAAGCTGATGCGCCAGTCCAATTAAAGGTCACGACGCCATCAACTGCTAATGATACGCTTTGGACCTTGGCAATTATTGTAGTTCCAACAGTTGTCCTGATTGGATTCTTTATGTTTATGATGCGCCAGGCTCAAGGCCAAAATAACCAGGCTATGGGCTTTGGTAAGTCAAAGGCTAAACTATATGGTGTTGACAAAGAAAAAGTCGTATTTGCCGATATCGCTGGCAATGATTCAGCTAAACAAGATTTGGAAGAGGTCGTCGATTTCCTTAAACATCCAAAAAAGTATGAAACATTAGGTGCTAAAATTCCACGCGGCGTGCTGCTAGTCGGTAGCCCAGGAACAGGTAAAACATTATTAGCCCGCGCTGTGGCTGGTGAGGCTAACGTACCATTCTTCTCTATTTCAGGTTCAGAATTCGTTGAGATGTTCGTCGGTGTTGGTGCTAGCCGTGTTAGGGATTTGTTTACTAAGGCTAAAAAGAATGCTCCAGCAATTATCTTTATTGATGAAATTGATGCCGTCGGACGTCGTCGTGGTAGCGGTATGGGTGGCGGCCATGATGAACGCGAACAGACTTTGAATCAGATTTTGGTTGAGATGGATGGATTTGAGACTGGTGCTAATGTTATCGTTTTGGCAGCAACCAACCGCGCTGACGTCTTGGACCCAGCACTATTGCGACCAGGTCGTTTTGATCGTCGCACAAATATTATGTTGCCAGAACGACGTGATCGTTTAGCGATTTTGAAGGTCCACTTCAAAAATAAGCCAGTCGATAGCACCGTTGATTTGGATGCTTTGGCGGCTAAAACTGCTGGTTCGTCTGGTGCTGATTTAGCTAATATTGCCAATGAAGCTGCCATCGTAGCGGCTAGCCGTAACTCTAAGAAAATCAGTAATTCTGATTTAACGGAAGCATTCGAAAAGATAGCAATTGGTCCAGAACGCAAAGCCAAGATTATGAATGACAAAGAAAAAGAAATGACGGCTTATCACGAAGCTGGCCATGCTATTGTTGGACATGTTATGCCTGACAGCGATCCAGTTCACAAGGTCACGATTATACCTCGTGGCGCAACTGGCGGCGTAACTTGGTTCTTGCCACCTGAAGATAAAAGTTACACTAGTATCATTGAATTCAAAGATATTTTGGCACGCGCCCTAGGTGGTCGTATTGCTGAAAAGATTATTTATGGCAGTGAACGAGTTACGACTGGCGCTGGATCTGATCTGCGCCAAGCAACCGAAGTTGCTAGGGGAATGATTATTGAACAGGGTATGGGTACTAAGCTTCGTGACCAGGTTTTCCATGAAGACAATGGTGGTATGATGTTTGATCGCATGACGCACGAACGACCATATAGCGATGACACCGCCAGGGAAATCGACAAAGAAGTAGCAGAGCTGATCAAAGAAGCTGCGGCGCGTGCCGAAGCTGTCATTACTCATAATCGTGATGGTCTAGATAAATTAGCCAAGGCTTTGTTAGCCGAAGAAACGATTGAAGAAGATAAGGTTGCCGAGATACTAAAGGATACTGTTTTGCCAAAGGAGGCTAAGCTTTACTAGGCATAGCAGTTCTGCCGTATGAATCCTATAAAGAATACTGTTGCAAAGTTTAACATCAAGTTGCCGATTCAGCTGGCAGCAGCCTTGTTGGCTGGCTCGACATTAGTATCTAGTGTTTTGGGTCTGTTGCGTGATCGCCAATTAAACGGGCTTTACTATGCAACTTATCCTAAGGGTATTGATGCTTATACGGTTGCTTTTACGGTACCGGATTTCATGTTCTTTATCTTGGTTTCAGGCGCATTAAGTGTTACTTTTATCCCAGTATTTAACCAGAGGCTAGCTGAACATAACAAAAAATCAGCTTGGGAATTGTCGACTAGCATTCTAAACTTGTTGGCTGTTGTGACTTTAGTGACCAGCGTCCTTATCATTATTTTCGCCGAGCCTTTGGTGCGTTATGTTGTCGGTCCAGGTCTAGATGAGTCAAGTCGAGCCTTGGCGGTAAGTATGATGCGGGTGATTGCCGTTAACCCATTCCTGTTTGCAATTGCGGCAGTAGTAGCCAGTATGCAACAGGCAGTTGGACGATTTACATTCTTTGCAATGGCGCCAGCGGTTTATAACATTGGAATTATTATTGGCGCAGTCTTTTTTACGAACGGTATTAATATCTTTGGCTGGCAAATATTTGATGGTGGCATCATGGGTGTAGCGTTAGGTGTTGTTTTGGGATCGATCTTGCAGTTGTTAATCAGCTGTGTCGGACTGTTTGGTATGGGATTTGATTATAGGTTCAAGATCTATTGGCGCAATAAGGGATTCCTGAAAGTATTATCATTACTACCTGCGCGGTCATTAGATCAGGGGATCGATTATGTAAATAGTATTGTTGAGACTAACTTGGCTTCACGCATGGTTTCGGGAACGATTCGTGCTTATCAACAATCTTATTCCCTATCCAATGTTCCAATCAATTTGATCGGCGTCGCGATTAGTACGGCCGCCTTTCCAAAGATGGCTGAACGCATGGGGCAGGGTCGACCTGACTTGTTCAAAAAAGAGTTGCAAGCAGTTTTGAGAGTTATTATTTGGCTGGCTTTGCCGGTTACTATCATTACCTTTTTTGGCCGAGGTTATTTGGTTAGCTTTATCAATAACGGCGGTGATGTTTTGATGGCCGGCATATTGGGCGTAATGGCGATCGCTATTCTTTTCAGGTCGATTTACCATATTTCGGCTCGTAGCTTTTATGCTCAACAAGACACCAAGACGCCGCTTTATATATCATTCTTTGCGATTGGGCTTAATATTGCTTTGGCTATAATATTTACGATGGTATTAGGCTTGGGTGCTTATGGCTTAGCTTGGGCGACGGCTATCGTATCAATCGTAGAGGTTTGTATTTTGTTTGTCATGATGTCACGTCATATAAAAGGTTTATTTGATAAAATATTTATTCATGCCGTCGCTCGAATGGCTAGTGCTACTGGTTTGATGGCAATTGTGACTTATATTAGTATTTCAATTTTGCCATTCAAGGCAACTGACCTTAGCTTTTTCACTAGTTTTCCGAAATTTGCCTTGATAGTCGTTGTTAACTTGCTAGTTTATGTTGGTTTTAGTAAATTATTTAAATTGACAGAAGTTAATCCGATCTTATCAATAGCTAAAAAGTTATTATTCGGTAGATTTAGGCAAGCATGACCCAAGACCACATTCGAAATTTTTGTATTATTGCCCATATCGATCATGGTAAGTCGACATTAGCTGATCGTATGCTAGAAATGACTGGCACAGTTGAAAAACGTGATATGAAGTCGCAGTTGCTGGATAGTATGGATCTAGAGCGCGAAAAGGGAATCACGATTAAATTGGCGCCAGTTCGGATGGAATATAAGTCGGCTGGTACTAACTATCAACTAAATTTGATCGATACACCAGGCCACGTTGATTTTAGTTATGAAGTCAGTCGATCGTTGCAAGCTTGCGAAGGCGCTATCTTGGTAGTTGATGCCAGCCAGGGTATTCAGGCTCAAACTTTGGCCAATGTTTATTTGGCATTAGCAGTTGATTTGACTATTATTCCAGTCCTTAACAAAATTGATTTACCAGCGGCTGATGTAGCCAGGGTAAGTGCTGAAATTATTAATTTATTGGGCTGTAAAGAAGAAGATATCTTGAAAATTAGCGCCAAAACTGGGGCTGGCGTTGACGAGGTTTTACAAGCGGTCGTTGAAAGAATTCCAGCGCCGCAAGGTACTATTGATGCGCCAACCAGGGCCTTAATTTTTGACAGCTACTATGACGATTATCGTGGTGTTATTCTGTATGTTCGGATCGTTGATGGTATGGTCAAAAAAGGTGATACCATCGAGATGATTGCGACTGGCGCCCACGGTATTGCCCTAGAGGTTGGTATATTACACCCAACTAAAAAAGAGATAGATGGCCTAGCGACCGGTGAGATTGGCTATATTATAACGAATTTACGAACCACCAGGGATGCCAGAGTTGGCGATACAGTCACAACTAAACGGGCCCACACGGCATCTCAACTGCCAGGCTATAAATTAGTTAAACCGTTTGTTTACGCTGGTTTCTTCCCAGTTAGCAACGATGATTACAAGGATTTAAAAGATGCTATCGAAAAACTAAGCCTCAGTGATTCGGCCTTGCAATTTGAACCTGAAAATTCGCCAGTTTTAGGTTTTGGTGTCCGCATCGGTTTCTTGGGGCTACTGCATATGGATATTATTCGCGAACGTTTGGAGCGTGAATATAATTTGGATTTAATTGTCACTAACCCCTCAACTGATTATCACGTTATGATGTCAAATGGTGAAGAAGTAGACATCAAAAGCGCCAGCGATCTGCCAGATGTTAGTAAGATTAGTGAGATTCGCGAACCTTGGATCAAGGGTGAAATTGTTGTACCTCAGGCCTATATCGGATCAGTTTTACAATTAATTATCAGCAAACGTGGACTGCAAAATAATTTAAGCTATATTGATGAACGAGCCTTGATTAGTTTTGAAGCGCCACTGGCTAATTTGCTGACAGATTTTTATGACCAATTAAAGTCAGTTACTAGCGGTTATGGGTCATTTAATTATGAACTTGATACTTATCGCACTGAAGATTTAGTTCGCTTGGACTTTTATGTGGCTGGCAATATGGTTGATGCCCTTAGTATTATGGCGCATCGTAGCGAAGCTCAGGGACTGGGCCGCGTCATTGTCGATAAATTAAAAGAAGCTATCCCTCGTCAAAATTTCCAGGTTGCTTTACAGGCGGCAATTGGCGGCAAATTTATCGCGCGCGCAGATTTGTCGGCTTTTCGTAAAGACGTTACAACTGGATTATATGGTGGCGATGTCAGTCGTAAGAAAAAGGTTCTAGCTAAACAAGCCAAAGGTAAAAAGCGCATGAAACGCTTTGGTAAAGTCGACATTCCGTCTGAAGCTTTTACGGTTATGCTAAAACGCGACTAGTGTGTGGCACACGACGAATATCTGAAAATACCTGAACATTGTTGGTAAGTGCAGCGCGCCTTGATTGTTTTTCTTGAAACCAAGCGGCTGGCTGTACGACAGCTGGTTTCATTTGTCTTGACATCATATCCATACAAGTGCGTTTTGGTTGAGTAAATACTAGTGGTTCTGGTTTTCCGAAGTTAACTAACTCGTCGGCCATATTCTCAATTGCCATTTCATTTAGTATCAACTCAAATGTTACGGCAGGATTGACTTTATCTTCATACATCATTGGCGTGAAGGCTTTGCGCTCAGCGCTAGCGTGTTTCATAACTATGATAACTATTGATAAGTTGTAGAGGGCAATAATTGGCACAGCGATCAGTAAACTGGTCAAAAAGTCGTATGTAAATGGTGCAATTACGGCAATTATTAAGCTGCCCAAAACTACCCATTTCTCAAATTTTATCAGCTTTTTAGGCGGTAAAGGTTTAACGGTGTCAATAAAGGTAATGAGCAATGGCAATTGAAACATAATTACAAACGTGACGATAATATTACTGACAAATCCCAGGTAGCTATCGGCTGAAATAAGGGCGTCGAGTCCACTAACGCGAAAACCAGCGAAAAAGTTGAGTGATCCAGGTAAGATTATTGTAAAGGCAAAAATAGCGCCAGCAACCGCTAATATTGACGATGCGGCCGATGTTATATAAACCAGCTTTTTCGATATTGATTGCTCGAACGCTGGGCGAACAAACATTATTAAATTATAGATTAAGACTGGTATTGATATGGTTAGGGCGCCCATAAAACAGATTTTTAGTATCAATGCAAAACTACCGGCTGGATTGTTGTAGTAAAGTGGA
>CAIUMO010000026.1 GCA_903900345.1 uncultured bacterium
AGTCTTTCTTTTCTGCCGTTCACCACCACTTAGTCCAGGCAGATGGCCACTTTACGTGTGACCACGAAGTGGTCAGCACGTGGCGCTTGGCCTCCGCTACCGCTACGCATCCATCTGCACTGAACCAAGTGGTGTTGAACGTATTTAAATTATCTTCAAACAATACGGCTCCTTGGCATAAACATCAGACCTAAACGGGTGACGCGAGGCGGGGCGGACCGAGCGGCAGGACCCGTGGTATGGGCGGGGCTTATTTCACAGGCTAAATAGTCAATTCTGTCAAAGTAATCTAAATACGTCTACCATCACTTACATTTATTACTGAGCAGACTGTGGTCCGCCAGGACCAGCCGAACGCCATAGGCTACGTTTTCCCCGTTAGATTGTAACGGGCGAAAGCGTACCTAGTAGAGTGTGCTGCTTAGAATAAAGGTAAGTGAGGGGAGGCGGCAAAGAAGAGGGGACTAAAGGGACAATATGTAGCTCGCCTGTAATCCAAAATTCAAGTGTATAATAGAAGCATATGATTACACTCAGGCAATGCCAGGACAAACAGGAATGGGATGACTACGTACTCGAAAACGGCGGCCACCCCTTGCAATTATGGGGATGGGGCGAATTAAAATCAGCCAATGGCTGGTCAGCCGAACGTCTCTTGGCGCTTAATGAAGCCGAAGAGGTAATAGGTGCCGCTCAAATATTAATCCGACATTTACCGTGGCCATTCAAATCACTGGCGTATATACCACGCGGTCCAATAGTTAACGACAGTGATAGGGAAGAGCTACTTGAACTTTTGTCACAACGCACCAAAGAAACCCACAATTCAGTCGCGTTATCGATCGAACCAGATAGCGAAGAATATGCCTCTCCACAGAGGTGGAGACAGTCAGCTAACCATATTTTGCCAGCCAAAACCATCATCTTGAACCTCAAAAAGTCCGAATCGGAATTGCTGAATGACATGGCTAAAAAAACCCGTCAATATATCCGTAAATCGGCCAGCGAAGCAATCAAAATCAAACAAATTCGCAACAAAGCAGACCTAGATCAATGTCTGGCCATCTATCGCGACACCGCCCAGCGTGCCAAATTCAACTTACACGATGATCAGTACTACTATGACGTTTTTAATAAATTAGGCGACCATTCACCGGTGTTTGCGGCCTATCACGATGATCAACCAATTGCATTCTTGTGGCTCGCAATCAGCGCTGATGTATCTTATGAACTTTACGGCGGCGTTAACGAAACAGGACAGCAATTACGCACTAATTACGCTCTCAAATGGCATGCCATCCGCAAATGCAAAGAGTGGGGACTAAGTCGCTATGATTTTGGCGGACTAATCGAAGGCGGCGTTACAACCTTTAAAATGGGCTGGACTGACAGCGAAACCAACTTGGCAGGCACATTTGATTATCCATTATCGGTATTCTACGGCTTGTGGAGTGGTGTTTTGCCAGCTGCCAAAGCTTTCGTCCATCGCGTCAAAAAAATATTTAACAGATAACTACCAATTATTCATCGACAAGCTAGGGCTGACTTCTAGTTCAAACGGGCTGGTCGGCTGAATTTTTTGAGCTTTATAAAACCCGAGTGTAGCCAACATCGCCGCATTGTCCGTACAAAGGTTCATCGGCGCATAGTCAATATGAATTGGCAGTCGTTCGGATAGTATCCGGCGCAGTTCTTGATTAGCCGCCACACCACCAGCAACAACGACAGACTTAGGATTATAATCCCTAAAAGCCTGGGCAGTTTTGTCAACTAGCGTTTCAATCGCGATTCGTTGGAAGCTAGCGGCAAAATCATTGCGCTGTACGTCGTCTAGACGCGCTGCAAGGCCGGTGGATGGAAAAGTAAAGTCAACGCCCACTTCGCGCTGAACAGCCCTCAAAACGGCTGTTTTAAGGCCAGAAAAGCTAAAGTCATAGGCACCAGCCAATTTAGCCTTTGGCAACTGATAAGCCAGCGGATTGCCGTTTAACGCCGCCTTGGCAATTGATGGCCCACCTGGATACCCTAAACCTAATATTTTAGCAACTTTGTCAAATGCTTCACCGATAGCATCATCGCAGGTTTGACCTAATAATTCAAAATCGCCATGACCGCGAAATAGCATCAATTGACTATGGCCACCACTGACAATTAATGCCAGCATCGGAAACTCTGGGGCTTTGTCGTTCAAAAAGTTTGCATAAACGTGAGCCTCGACATGGTGAATAGGGTAGAGTGGCTTATTCTTTAACATCGCCAAAGTTCGGGCCGCCAGTGTACCAATCAACAGCGATCCAACCAAGCCTGGCGCATAAGTCACAGCAATAGCATCGATATCATCCCAGGTCAGGCCAGCATCAGATAGCGCCTGATTAATCACAGGGTTAACTACCTCAATATGGCTTCGCGCCGCCACCTCTGGTACAACACCACCATAAACAGCGTGAATATCAATCTGCGAGTTAATGACATTACTCAGCAGCGTTCGACCGTCTTCAACAACAGCCGCCGCCGTCTCATCACAACTAGATTCAATTCCCAGTATTTTCATCTGTTATATTCTAGCACAAATGTACTTGCTTAACTGAAACTTAAAGCGTACTATAATTAATATTAATAGTAGTGGGGGTTATAAATTAAATGATTTATATCGTGCATTCTAGACTCAGGCGAATAGCACCTTTTATTGTAATAATTTTTATCTTTGCGATTACATTTCTATTATGGCCAAGGCCAGCAATAGCCGAAACGCCGAATGGCAATTGGTCTTGGACGACTGGCGACCCGACAGTTGCCTTATCGAACGTCATATCAGATATTGGTCACGGTAATTGCAGTTCCGCTCTTCAAAAAAAAGATATACACGACGAGTTTAAATCACAACAAATGTGCGTCAAACAGGGCAGTAAGATCGATTTTGGAACTTCATACGACCCCGAGACTGGGGCTTCCGCTAATTTCGTCGGCTTTCATTATGATGACAAAATGCACAGATTGCTCAGCAGTTGCAGTGGTTACAGCAGCTGCACCTATTCACCGATCAACGATACTTTGGTTATCAAGACATATTTGACCAGCAGTTCGTCTACTTTTAGAGCTTATCGAAACTTTTCTAGCCGTTTAACACTAAAAATGCAAAACCTTAGATTATATCCTAGCTTTGACGACTCTAACCCCGACTACATCATCGACAACGACAATGGCAACACCTATCCAATTAATGCCACCGGCGTATCAGATAACGGACAATGGCTAGCAGTTGAATTTTACGACAGAGGCATTGGCTTATTCAACATGGAGACGTTTCAAATGAAGCGGATCACATCTCAGGCTCATCATTATAACGTTGGTTTTAACCCATCAAGTGAGATTGCTGTTAGCAATGACGGCCGCTATATAGCTGTTATGGGCTTGAACTCTGGGTTCGACATCTACGAAGTTGACGACAATTGCGGTGGCCAAGTAACTTACAAAATACTTGCCGATATAGCCAGTTTGGTTAATCCCTGCAAAACATTGCAGGTCAATACACGTCAGTTTATTGATAGTTTCAGGAACGCTGTATACCCCAGATTTAACGATGACGGCGGGGAATTAAGCTTTTATGCTACATCTTACTCTACTGATATTCAGCCGCACGAAATCATCTTGCGAGCCAATAACTACTTTGCCACCAGAATGGAGTATCTAGCCCTGGGCGATTCGTTCACTAGTGGTGAAGGTGAAACAGACGATAAATATTATCAGCCTGGAACAAATGACAGGTTCGAAAGATGTCACGTCAGTACTAGGTCATATCCGTATTTAGTGGCAAGCTTGCAAAATATTAATCTGTTTTATGTCAGGAGCGTGGCTTGTTCGGGGGCTACGACACAGGATATTATAGGTGATAATCTTAGTTATTGGGGACAGTTTAATAGGCTATCAACAGATAGTAGAAATCTAGCAAAAGACGAAAAGACCATAGCCCAAACCGAAGCCAGATACTCTTTTATCCCTGGAAGAATCCGTCAAGAGAGCTTCGTTAAAGAGTACCAACCTAAAATAATTACAGTTGGCATCGGCGGTAATGATGCAGGCTTGATGGAAAAATTAAAAGCCTGTGTATGGACTGGGACTTGCAACTGGGCAAGTGAACCAAAGAAGAAAGAGCAAGTATCAAGTGAAATCAAAGGTGTTTTTGATAAGTTAGTTAGCACCTACCAACAGCTCAATAAAGATTCGCCACTATCTAGGATATACGCGATTGGCTACCCTATGATTATTGATCAGGATAGAGGTTGTGGTTTTGCATTAGATAGAGTTATAGATGACACCGAAAAGGAATTTATGAATGAAAGCATCACCTACCTTAACCAGGTTGTTGCGGCCGCAGCCAAAGCAGCCGGCATCAGATATATCGACATCAGCGACAGTTTCGGCAACCAGATTTTATGCGGCAGTGGATCACCGATTGCCATGAACGCCGTTAGGTTTGGCGACGACACCAACTTAGTTAACGACTCAGAATGGCTTAGGTTCATCGGTAACGAAGGTTTCCACCCTAATTCAATCGGTCACGAGCTTGATGCGATCTCCATTAATCAATCAGTTAATAATCTGACTAATTTTGATTATTGTATGAACAATTCGTATGAATTATGTCCAGACAACACCGTCAAAGCCCCAGAACCATCGTCGTACTGGATACCAGACGGCAAACACGACTATCCAGCATTAAAAGTTGCTAATTTCGTATCAGATTGTAGCAATCCAACGTGCAGTTTGCTACAAAGGCAATTAACACTCGATCCATTCTCTTTAAAGCCAAACTCATCTGTTAATGTCGAGATTAATTCAATCACCCAAGATTTAGGCCAATACACCACTAACAGCGACGGCTCCTTAAACATCAAGGTTAACCTGCCGCCAGATCTAGACGAGGGTTATCACACGATTCATCTGTATGGATCCACTTATGCTGGCGAATCAATCGAACTGTACCAAGTGATTGAATATGTGAAACCAGTAATAACTAAACCTAGCGAGCAGCCCACCGCAACCGTTAATAAACCTGCCACTAAAACAGACTCGGTAATTAGTTTAGGCGCCGTCAGTCCAATAACAAAGAGTAAAACTAACGAGATCAGCACTTATGTTAACGGCGACGCTAATAGCGTAGTAGAGAGCACTCAGCAAGTTGCGTCTTCATATCAGCCAGCCATTAAAGGCGCTTCATCTAATGTAGCTCACGTATCAACACGAACCAACAAAGAAAAGGTCCATGATAATACGATATTTTATTTACTGAGTGGCATTGCACTAGGGTCTGTAGTCTTAGTAACTACCATAAAGATATTCAAAAGATAGAATTGTGATATGTTCACTAATTGGGGATAAGAGTACTAGTTGAAGATACCCAATCATACCACTGTTGACGCGCTTGACCGTCGCATCTCAGTACTAGTGTTACTTTATCCACAACGCCTTTGACTTGTGACGAGTAGTTATTAGGTGATAGATTTGCACTTTCAGTACTTTGTTCGTTTTTGGTTAGGTATCTACATTCTATGTCGGACTTTGTCTCTATATAATTCATCTCAGTACTACTCAATACTAAGTTTCCACCAATATCATACAATCGACCCAAGTCTGGCTTATTATTCTGCTCTAAAATTTGGCTATTACTGATAATTGGGAAGTATTTTTCTCTTAGGTCATCGGCTTCTTTTATAGATGTGACTTTCTTTTCTATTACAACCAAAGCCACACAATTATAAACCGACGGGCCCGACCAGTCAGCATTATCCTCTCTACATACAGCCTTATACTTCCACTCATCACCCACATTCGAAGCCAATTTAAGCTTCTGGTATATCCCTTGCATTGAAGTATCCAGATTCGTGAATTTGTCGTGATCAATTTTGTCGAGAATAGGGTTAGTTACCAGGATCCACAAGATAATTACAGTGAAAAAGGCCGTTGGCACCAATATCACCACTAAAAATAATCTAGCAAGTATCATAATGGCTGCATTATCAATCTTTTTGACCTTCTTAACAGATTGACGCAAGCGTTTCGAATCAACAGCCCACGCCACAACAACACCCGTAATCAACAAGCCGCTATCCCAAAGCAGACTATACTGTCCGAATAGCTGCAGATTAGCAACAAAGTTAAGCACTGAAAGAACAGTTACCGCCGCTATCGTTATGGCAGGCGTTTTTAGTGTCGCACGGCTATACCCCAAACGAGATGACAGCCTAAATAACAAGAAGATTACACTAATTAACGGCGGTAATACTATTGCCAAGAACAGAACAATCAAAGACCATCCGAGACCCATTTATTTACTCCAATTATTATTTATTTTCGCTTATTTAATCATATTCTTAATATATCATGAGCATAAGCTTTATAAAACAATCTAAAACCGACCATAACGGCCGGTTTTAGGTTAAATAAAGAGGTAATTAGTCCTGCTTTAAATAAGTCTCATAAACATTTTCGACGTCCTTATCTCCTCTGCCTGATAAGTTAACAACGACAATGTCGTCCTTTTTATATTTTTTAGCTTCGCGTTTGATATAGGCAATCGCATGGGCTGATTCAAGGGCGGGGATTATACCTTCGGTGCGCGACAAATAGACAAAGGCGTCAACCGCTTCGTCATCGGTTGCTTCACTTAGTGTCAGTCTGCCTGATTCTTTTAACATACTCAGTTCTGGGCCGACACCAGGATAATCTAGGCCTGATGCGGCGCTATATGATTCTTTAATTTCACCCTTGTCATCAACCAGCGTCAACGTTTTATAGCCATGAATAACGGTTGGTTTACCAGCCGCCAACGACAAACCATGTCGTCCAGATAACAATCCACGACCAGCTGGCTCGACCGCCACTAATTCAACCGATTTTTCTGGTATAAAGTCGTACATGGCGCCAATCGCATTACTGCCACCGCCGACACAGGCCACAATCGAAGTTGGCAAGCGTCCTTCCATATCCATTATTTGTTGACGAATTTCCTGTCCGACAATTTTCTGAAAGTCTCGCACCATCGTTGGATAGGGATGTGGTCCGACCGCTGAACCCAGCAAATAATGAGTCGACTTATAATCCTGCACAAAAGCTGTCAAAGCGGCATCAACCGCGTCTTTTAGCGTACCTTGGCCCTGAGTAACAGGTATAACCGTGGCACCCAAAATCTTCATGCGGTAGACATTCGGTTTTTGCGCATCAATATCACGCGCACCCATATAAATGTCACATTCCATGCCTAAATAAGCCGCAATCGTCGCTGTTGCCACGCCATGTTGACCAGCACCAGTCTCGGCAATTAATTTAGTTTTGCCCATTTGTTTGGCCAACAACCCCTGACCGATAACATTATTAATCTTATGCGCACCCGTATGGTTCAAATCTTCACGCTTTAAATATATTTTTGGCCCCTTTAAATCAGCTGTCATATTCTCCGCAAAATACAGCGAACTTGGGCGGTTAGCATAGACCCGATACAGATATTTCAGTCGATCTTGGAACTTTTTGTCAGTTTTAGATTTTTCGTATTCGTCAGCTAAATTTTTAAGCACTTTTTCGAGTTCTGGTGGCAAATAAACGCCGCCAAATTCACCGAAAAAGCCATCATTAATGGTGTTTTTCATTGTAGTTTTCCTAAATTAAGTTATTTTATTTCAAATCAAATCTAAGTAAGAGAATTAAGTTGGGGTTGCCCCCACCAGATAGCGACAAAACTAAACAGAGCAACTACAACCTCTGTTATTTTGATACCGCTAATCTTTTGCATAGTTAAAATTATAACACACAACCATGTTGGGTATTATCTCTGACATTAGGCACTTGACATATCGTATAACTATGTTAATATCTGAATGTATCAACTGAGATGGAATCTCTTCAGTTTAAGTGTTAAATACCACCACCATGACTACCAATAAATACTCTGGAATATTTGAAGGCATCGTATTCGACTTCGACGGTGTGATCGTAGACAGCGAGTCTAGGTGGGTTGATATTGAAACGCCATATCTAGTAAAACATATCCATAACTGGAAAGCAGAGAATTACTCAGAGCTAATCGGTAGGTCTCTCAATGACGTCTTTGACTATATAAAAGGCAATTACAACTTTAGCGTCACTAAAGAACAATACTTTAAAGATTACGAGAAGATGGCTCTAAAGCTATATAAAAAGATAGCCATTTGTAACGCAGATATGGCGGATCTGTTACTCAATCTGCGGAACAACGAAGCTAAAATGGCCATTGCAACATCATCAAAATCGAGCTGGGTCAGAATGTCTCTAGAGAATAACAAAATATTAGAGTACATCAATACTATTATATCTGCTGACGATAATGACATTGAACATGGAAAGCCCGCTCCAGATGTTTATTTAAAGGCAGCTTCAATACTCAAAACTCAACCGAAAAATCTAGTTGCAGTTGAGGACTCTAGTAGCGGTATAAAAGCAGCTAAAGCAGCAGGCCTGTATTGCATAGGCCTAAGAAATGGAGCAAACGATGGTCAGAATATGGACGAAGCGGATGAGATAGTAAACGGATATAAACGACTAAAAGAAAATTTAATGTGTAAATTATATGCAAAGCTATAAAGAAGCTATAGTCAAAAGAGACTCAGAAAAGTATTTAAATACACTTAACAAAGATGCTCTAGTAATTTATTCACCAACATCTATAAGTGCTATTAGGCTAAACAATACAAAAGTACATATGATTGATTCGCGTATATTCGGACGCAATGTTGCATTGATGGACGCACTTAGCAGCGGTGATGTTAAATATGACACAATTGTTAGTTTTGGCGGCGGCACCGCCACTGATGTTGCTAAATTCATTTCCTATAAAATAGGTGCGAGGTTTGTTTGTGTCCCGACAATGCTATCAACTAATGCCTTCTCGACTAACAAAGTGGCTTTGGTGGTTGGCAAAGAAAAGATCACTCTAGATGCTAAACTGGCTGATGAAATCATACTTGATTCTAAACTACTCTCTAAGGCTTCCAGGCAAAATTTATTCGGCATTGCTGACGTACTATCAATTCATGTAGCACTAAAAGACTGGGAAATAGCTAACAGTGACATTAGCGAACCGATAGACAACGACGTGTACGTATCTGCCAATAAATTACTTTATGATACGGTTAAGTTTATTAACAAAAATAGCAAACGAAAAATTTGCAAAAATATGCCTGAAGTTATAAATCTAGTTGGTGATTCTGGTCAAATAACTAATATTTACGGTACTGGGCGACCAGAAAGCGGCTCTGAACATATTTTTGCCAAGAAGCTTGAGAGTTTGGTTGATGTTCCGCATGGGGTCAGCGTATCGATTGGTATCATTTTGATGTCTATCATCCAAGACAACTTGTCTAGCAGGATAATTAACAGTATCAAGAAGATAGGTACGATTAACAACCTAGAGGAGTACTCGATTGACAGATCCGTTATCAAGAAGGCTTTAGCTATCATTAAGCCACGCAGCGATCGTTATTCAATCCTTAATCGCGTTACATTTGATGACCTAGAGGTTGATAACATAGTAGATAGATTTGAAGCTGAAGCCGGATTAAAACTAAGGCGATAAATAGCCATGATTTATATATGCGATTTTTTCAAAAGACATAAGGAGGCTATTTCTAACCAGATCGAGCTATTAGCGATTAATAGTAATAGTGAAGTGATTGCTGCAACTCGTTTTATGGGTCAAAAATCTTTTCAAAAAGACGATCGAAAAGATAAGATTTACATTTATCCACCAGCTATCTACAACTTACTATTACCGTTAAAGATCATAAATAGCTGCAAGGAACCGGTCCATTATTTCGAAGAGGAGGCCTCTTCATATAAACGTTTTTTATTTAATTCTACCAAGACACCACTTTATATCTCTATGTATCGTCGTCCAACGTCAGAGTATATTGAACATATTAAAAAATATAAATATTTAGAGAAGATATTCGTAGAACTAGACTATCATCGCGACATACTTGTTAACGGTGGCATCTCAAAAGACAAAGTTATGGTTGCCCATACACCAGCTAAGATTGCGAGTTGCAACTCAACCAAGGAGTTCAGTCCAAGTGAGATCACATTAGCTTTTGCTAGTTGGAATAATAGTGAACCAAGCGCCCTAGAAGATAGGGGGATGATATATTTACTTGATCTATTAAAGAAGACACCAGGGGCTCGCCTTGAAATCGCATTAAGGGACAATAAAATAAATGGGTTTAATGAGATTGCTAGAAAATTAGACGTTATAGATAGGGTGAGTTTGAATAATATAGCTAATGAGAATGAGCTATTAGAAATGTTTAAGAAATCTGATTTTGTAGCTTTTTGCGCACAAAAGCGAGTAGTTAAAGATGTACCAAATTCACTACTCGACGGTCTAATGCTATCTAAACCGGTTATTATAACCGACATTCTAGACTTCAGTAGGGTAGTTACGAAAAATAATATAGGTATAACAATTGAGACTGGCTCAATACCAACTAAATTAGTGGTCAGCAAAGCATCTTATAAAGAGATGTCAGCTAATGCTTTTCGATATTCAAAACTACACACACCTGATAACTATTTAAGAATATTAGAAAGTTACAAATAGAATTATGAAGATCGCAATAATTAGCCCATGGGCGATATCTAAGTCAGCCATAGGTGGAACAGAGAGGTTTACGATCGACCTGGCCGACCAGTTCAGGGATATCGGTCACAGCGTCACAGTATTTACATTTTCAGGCAAAGATCAACGTATAAATAACACCGATTATATCAGTCTAGATATTCTTGGTAACGGTAGGATAGCTAATGAATATGATATTAGGGAAATAGCAGGAGACTTTTCAGAAGAGTCATCTTTTTGCAAAATAGCTGAAAAAATCGAAGGCAGAATTAGCCTAGAGGAGTTTGATGTCATACAAATTAATTCATTACTACTGCTCAAGGCCTGGACGAAAAAGCAACGCTTTTTTACCATTCATACGAACCCCTTCGAATATAAACTAGACTGGGGAGACACAGCGTTCTCGGTAATGATAGATGCCCTCAAAAGCCAAACGATCAATCATTTAACTAAAATAAGCGCACCTTCGAAACACTATGCCGATTATTTTTCTAAGTTAATTGACTCTACTGTAATCAACATACCACACGCTATCGACGTGTCGCGCCTTATTTGCACTAAGAATAGCCAAAGCCTCAGAAGCATATATGGGCTAGACCAAAATAAAGTCACATTGTTATTGCCGAGCCGGCTTGAGCCAAACCAAAAAAGACCGCACATACTTTTTGAAGCACTAGGCAAAATAGACCCATCATTTAAAAATAACCTACAGGTTATATCGTCAGGAGTTGATACTCAATATGTAACCTATAAGACTGATCTAGAACAACTAGCCGCCAAAAATAATATCCCTGCTAGATTTGTCTACTTCAAGGATATTGCTGAAGCCTATAGATTGGCGGATATCATAATCTTGCCAAGCGCTTCCGAAAGCTTCGGATACTCCGCACTAGAATCACTGTCACTCGAAAAGATAACCATACTAAACAACTTGCCGACATTTAAAGAAATAGCTCAAGATAATCCAAACGCCTTTTTCTTTAATCATACGTCTACTAATTTGGCGAAAGTAATAAATAGCATTCTTGAGCATAGAGTAACTTCGGTTAGTAATTCTGATTTATGGATAAGTCGTTATGAACCAAAGCTATGGGTAAATAAATATCAGGAAGTCATTGAATCATGCATTTCGACATAAGTATAAAAAAGCTAGCTTTTGAAAACAGTCAAATCATCGAGAAGCTGATTAGTAAAAGTTTTGTTAAAAGATCTAGACACAATAAGCTGACGACTATAGAAGTGGTTAATGCTAACCATGTACTCGCTGATTACGTTTATGGACCAAAGATCGCCACACTAGTTAGAGCGCACGATTTCGATAGATTAAATAATGTCTATAACAAAGTTTCAAACGATATTCTTATTCCGGATATAATAACTAAAAAAATTGACTTTAATAAAATTGGCCTTGTTATTGTAAGGCCAGAATTAATCAATATACAGAAAAAATGCGTTGATTTAATAGAGAAACAGCAACTAGATATTATATACAGAAAGAAATTTAAAATTAATTTTAATAAATATTGGCAACTATATCATCATGGTCTTACAGACCCAGAATCGTATTATGATTTCCCGACGAGAACCTTAAATTATATTAATAAAGATTTAATATTATTGATCATTACGGCAAGTAAACACAAAACCAATCAACCGATAAGTGATATCCTTAACGATATAAAGGGCAAACAAGGTACTCACACAAGCAATACACTTAGGGGCGATCTGGCTTTTAATAAGTTAAAGCAATTAATTAAAGGCAACGGTAGTAATTTTACCTATAGTGGCAACATCGCACTAGATCCAATCGGCGCTTATCGGCATCTTATATCAGACCGCATTACTTCCGATCGTGCCCACGTTACAGCCGACGTGCCAATTTTGTTTTATGCAGGGCAAGGTGTTCATATACCCAATAGCCAGGAAATTAGCCGCGATATTAGAGTTCTACTTCAAAAGGATGAACTAGAATCATTGATTAAATTAGGATTAATACCAATAGCAGAGGATTCGACCAATGAATAATCATCGCCTCGAAACATACAGCCCGCTCATTCAAGAAATCGTTGCGAAAAGTGGCGAAATCATTCGAAGTGGCTTTGATGGACAGCTTCAGATCAAGACCAAGAACGACTTAACCCCACTGACCCAAGTTGACACAGACGTTAATCGATACGTAATGGATAGACTCGCCGAAGAGTTCCCAAATGATGATTTTGCAGGCGAAGAGGGGTGTAGAGTGAACCATTCAGAACGTCTTTGGATATGTGACCCACTAGATGGAACGAGACCATTTATTAATGGCTTGCCACTTGGAACTTTTGCTCTTGCGTTAGTAGAAAACAAACAGGTTGTTTTGTCTGTTATACATGACCCGTTTATGAATCGAACTATCTACTCGGCAAAAGGCGAAGGCGCATGGCAAAATGGCCAAAGGCTAGAAGTCTCCAAACAGGCATCTCTTGATGGAGCCGATATTCATACCTGTTGGGGTTCTACGGAATCTGGCTATCTGAGAAGGATAGATAATCTTCGCAAGGTTGGATCTAAGGTTATTAAGATGGATGCTACAGTTTATGCCGGAATGTTGGTATCAAACGGTAAATTGGATGGGGATATATATCCGGGAAAGCACCCCTGGGATGCTGCGGCTCAATCGTTGGCTGTAATTGAGGCTGGGGGAAGAGTTACGGATATAAACGGAGATAATATTGATTTTAGCCAAGACTCCATTAACGGCGCAGTTATCACAAATGGTAAAATTCACGATAAACTCATTGAACTTATACTAAGAAGTGAAATAGAATAGCATTATGAGTATTAGGAAGTGGAAAAATAAACAGCTGATATCTACAGGCCTTGAAAGTGTTGTATATAAAATAACTCAGAATAACGGTGAAGAGTTTATCTTAAAATCCAGAAAGTTGGGTGGTAAACAAAATTATTTGTTTGAAGCTTATTGTTTAGAGCAGCTAGCAAGTATTGGTGCTATGGTTCCTAGCGTTATCAATTATTCTAGTGATCATATATCTATTTCAATTATTAACGGCAGCGAGATAGATGACCAGCGCGATATCTATAACAATAAGACTGTCTTTTTGGATATAGCCAATAATCTGGCCTTGTGTCAAAATAAGGCCTTTACCGGCTTTGGGGCTCCTATTAATAGAAACGGTGATTTTATAGGTGAGCATGACAGCTGGAAAGACTATCTCGCCAGTATATTGACCCTATTTGATACTACAGAGACCGAAACGTCCGGTTTGTCTGCTCAACAGATAGCAAAGATTAAAAAATATTATGAATCAAACTATTCAGATATAAGCCTGGATACTGGAACAATTGTCCATGGCGACTTTGCAATGAATGCTATCTTTGTGGACAATAAAAAGTTCAGCGGGATTATAGATTTTGGCGACGGACTAATAGGTGATCCAATGCTTGATTTAGCGTATTTCCGCTTTAAAGATATAAATAAAGATTATGGTAATAATATTTACCAAAATCTTATAAATAATTATTTTAACCAGCCTAAAATTAAAAAACCAAAGGATTTTGAATCACGAATAAACCTATACATGATCTACTGGGGTATTCAAAGAATTAATCATTGCCCAGATGATAATATAAGGCGCAAATTTGGCGATAAGTTAAAGATTGTATCAGACATTTTATAAAGCATACCAGCCTTGCAAGGATTATCCTTGCAAAAATAAAATAGCGACCACGAGGGTCGTTATTTTATTTTTGGCGGAGAGGGCGAGATTCGAACTCGCGGTACCATTACTGACACGGCAGTTTTCAAGACTGCTACCTTCAACCACTCGGTCACCTCTCCAACCGCCATATTATATACCATTTAACCCTTATGAGCTACCCTTTGATTATTTCAGCCTTTGTCTGGCGATTGCAGCCACCCAGACATGCTTGGCGCCAGCGTCACGCAAGGCCTTACTGGCGTATTTAATAGTCGCACCAGTTGTTATAACATCGTCGATTAACAGATATGATGCATCAGGATTAATCTTGCCGCGCACCGCAAACGCCTGTTTAGCTTGGTTTGCGCGTTGCTTAGCATCAGCATGACGCTGCTTAGTATTAGTCTTACGATACAACAGCCGCTCAAGTTTCAACCCGCGCACCCGAGCAACATACTTGGCAATTAACATCATGTGATCATAGCCACGCTCGCGCACATGCCCAGGAACGGTAGGGACGGGGATAATTATCGTTTCGGCTGGTAATTGCGGCAGAACCGCTAATAACAACTCACTCAGCGCCCTGTATCCCGCCTTGGCTCGCTGAAATTTATACATTCCTATCAATCGCTGCAAAATACCGTCACGTTCGCCAACCACCCAAACACGCTCGAATGGCGTGCGACAGGTACTACATAACCACATATCAGCAGTCGGACGATGGCATTTAACGCACACCGTTTTCGTCTCAGATATGATGTTGTTTTTACAATTGCTACATAGCAGGACACCAATTTTGCCACACCCACAACAGTAGTGTGGGGCTATGATTGACAGGATATTATCTAGCATTGTGATTTTTACGTTTGATGGTCATCCTTAGTTGATTATACTGGATATGTTAGTTATAATGTGAGGGACTATTTGTCAATAGAGCCTAGAGAAAGTGGAGGATATCATGGCCCGTAAACAAAACGATGATCTATTAATAGAAGACGAACTAACAGCGGCATTTTTAAGTGACGACTCTTTGATGAGCGATCACACAACACCAGCCGCAGCTGATGGTAACTGGGACGATTCCGAAGAAGAATTTCCAGGCCAACTAGCCGTTGACGTATACGAGACCGAGGACAAATTAGTTGTCAAAGCTCGCACCGCCGGTGTTAACAAAGAAGAACTAGATGTCAGCATCAGCGATGGTATTTTGACCATCAGCGGCACCCTAAGCAGTGGTGACGACACCGATGCTACCAACTGGCATATTCAAGAATGTTACTGGGGTGAATTTAACCGCACATTAGCACTACCCGTCAGCGTCAAAGAAGATGAAGTCGAAGCAGTCCTCAAAGACGGCGTTTTGACTATCAAATTCAACAAGATTCGCCAAGAAGCCGCTAAAAAGATCCAGATTCAATAATCAGTTTCTGATTACTACAAATACGACCCAATAAAAATGGGTCGTATTTATTATCAGCCGCACAAAGGCTAAAAAATATCCGCCCATTTGATTGGGCGGATATTTAACGTTAAACTTCTTAAAGTTATTTAGCTACTAACGAAGTCAGAACGAAGTTGACGATAGCAAAAGCCAGCAAAGCAACTACAACGCCAATGATAGCGTACATAATCGTATTCTTGGCACTCTCAACATCCTTAGCGTCACCCATAGATGTTGTGTAACGGATACCACCGTAGATCAACATCAAGACACTGATTGCACCAATCAAATACAGCGCCGTATTGGTGATAGTTTGAAAGACACCGCCACTTTCGAATAGGCTAGTTGCTTGGCCATTACCTTTAGCTGCATTGGCACCATCTACGATAGATTGCGCTGAAGCAGTTTGTACAATTGGTGCTGACAGGCTAATACCTAGCGCCAATACAGGCACAGCTAGCAACCCAGCGAGCATAATTTTTATTGATTTTTTCATTTTTCTAATTCCTTTCATTAATTCTTACTCTACTTATACCAGATATTCTAATGCTTGTTAAGGACTAAATGTCTCAACTAACCATAATTACTTAAATAACTTAACTACGACAAAGTTAACAATTGCATAAGCAAGCAAAGCAACCACTAAACCAACCACCGCATACATAACTGTGTTCTTGGCGCCCTCGATATCCTTAGCTTCACCCATAGATGTCGTATAGCGAATACCACCGATAATAATCATAATCACCGACACAGCCCCTAAAACATACAACAATGTGTTAACGATCGTCTTAATAAATGTAGGCAAACTATCAGTCTTTTGCTTTTGGCATAAAACAGAGTCGCTACCATCACAAGAGCTAAAGGCATTAGCCGCACCAACAGTAACCGGCAAGGCAGACAGTCCAAATCCCGCTATAATACCCAGCGTTAATATAATATGTTTAATTCGATTCATTCCGTTATAACTCCTTTAAAATTTGCCTATTACGAAACTGGTAATTGCAAAGGCCATGCCGATAACAATTAGTCCAATAACCGCATACAATATCATATCTCGGGCTTTGGTAATCTCGGACGAATCGCCCATCGACACGACGTACTTATAACCGGCGAAAATAATCACAATAACAGCGACAGCACCAGCCGCAAAATAGGCGATATTTAGTCCGGTAGATAATGCCTTGTTGGCGTCCACTACAGGTATGTTAATGCCTTCAGCGCTAATTTTAGCTAAAAGTTCGAGCGTCTTCATATTATTTTAAAATCCCCGTTACAATATAGTTAACAACACCAACCGCCACTAGTGATATTATCAGGCCAACTACCGCATTCGATATTGTTGTGCGCGCCTTGGCGGCAGAATTTGGTTCACCCTCGCTGGTCAGATATTTAAAGCCGCCATACAGTATAAAGAACACTGTGACATAACCAGTCGCCATCATAGCGTCCTCGACCAGGTTCAGTACAACATGCCAGATAAAGTTACTTATATTGTCCACTGGAGCAATGTTGCAATCTTTGTCGGTTAAACCCCTATACCAGGCAGGGAAGCCCAAAAAACCTGAATTACATGCATCGCCAGAGGCATTTGCTATCTGCGGCGTCGCAGCTACCAATAATGATCCACCAGCGGTGAATACGACAGCCACTGCCAAAATCCAATTCTTCACCACGTTAAAGCTTATCATTGTGTAAACAACCCTCCAGGAATAATAAAGTTCAAGAACGAATACATCAATGCATAGGCGGCCAATCCAACAACGACATTGGTGATAATAGTCCTGGCGGTCTTGACCTGGCCAGGGTCATCACCGGCACTGGCGTACATAATCGAACCATAAATAACACCGCCAACCGCCGCAATACCAATCCCAGCAGTCAATATATTAATAACCAACAACAAAATCCCCCAAACACCTGTGTTTTCAATACTGTCACCGCCGGTTTGATTACATGAAATAACAGATGTTACAACACCGCCGCAACAACTTTGTCCAGGTTTCAATTCCTGCCCGCCACAAGTAGCAGCAGACGCTAGTGGGCTTACAAAAATCAAGCCAAGTCCTAATAGTAATGCAACAGCCAAAAATATTTGTTTTATTTTCATACTATCTATTAAAGTACGATAAAAATCAGTTATCTGCAAGTATTACAGTTAAAAACATACGTCCCACTTGTGCTTTTTGACTTTTTGGTGTATAAATGTCATTAGTAATATAAATTCCGTGTAACCGAATAAGCATACAAGGAAACAATTTTTATGACATCGACCGAACACGAACCAAAAAGTACAGAAATACATCACCACACCCCAGAAAAGAAGAAGGGCTTAACTAAAACCCAAAAAATAATTGGTTCTACTATTATATTGGTTGCATTGGTTAGTGGTGGTTTAGCTTATAATATATATCAAAATAACCAGGCTGCCACCTCAAGCGAGACTGAAAAAAAGCCATCCATACCAGATGAAGCCAGGAGTTTTGTGAGTGAATTCGGCGACAGATACCTCAGTACTAGTACGGCGGTTTCAACTTATTACGCCGAAAAAGCATACGAGTCGCAAAACAACGACAAAGGTTCAGTAATAAGTAATGATTATATCGATACCTACGAAGCTGGCGGCTTGGTAGATACAACAGAGTTGGGATTTAAGGGATATAGCTTGCCATTGGATATAGCATACGACCAAGAAACATCAATGAAAGTATTTAATGAGTACACAGCTCCGATGTTAAACAGGTATATGAACCTTGTAGCCAGAAATACAGACGCCGTTGATATTATTGACAGTCAATTCTATGATGATTGCATAGGAATAGATCCTAAGGATATAAATCCACTTAATCAGCAGGCGATAATTGCCGGACAAAACTTCATGTCCATGGCGAAGAGCGTAGTAGCAAAATATGGTAGTAACGCAAACTACTCTGTTGCACTAGCATCAAATAAAGAAACCTCGACAGATTCAACATTCTTTTTCGATGCGCTAACCACATCCAGCAACATTAGCGGTCAGAATTCAGGTTTTGAGCAATATGTAGATTTATTAATAGACATAGATACATATAATGGCAAAAAAAAATCTCATGAGTCAAAAACTACAGATGTATACCTAACCTTTTCGCGGATACAACTCGTCACAAGTCCATCCAGTGCCCCCGCTACATATCTACCGACATACTCATCCTCTAGCCAAATAGCTATCGGGCTAAAGGTAGCTCAACACTAAAATTAGAATATTGGATTAGACTCGGTCACGCCACTCCAACTCCTAGCTTAATTATTGCATAGTCTATGCTATAATTTTTATATGTTTCATTACAGTGTAAAAAGCTCAGAAAACACACTAAAACAAACAATAAAGCCGATTTCTACGAGCTCGCTTTTTGTATTAATATTATTTATATTGGCCTTTATTTTGGGCGCATCGCCAGTTGGAGCGCTCGATATTGGGACTGCGACAACACCGACCATAACTGGTACGACGACAGCTACAAGCCCAGGCACCCTCAACGTTGGGACTGCGACAACACCGACCATAACTGGTACGACGACAGCTACTAGTCCCAGTAACCTTGAGATTGGTACCGTTACGCCCGGCGAAATAGAAATTATGACCGTCGACGTCGTGGTTAGAATTACGGGCAATATCGCCAAAGCAACTTATGGACCGATACCAATAATAATCACCAGCAACAATAAAACTACCAAAAGTGTTGATACGGGTAGCGTCGATGCCAGTAGTAGCGCCAGTAGTACAATCGACCTACCCTTTGCTGAGTTTAATGGCGTAGCCAGCGGACACTATAAAGCTTGTATTGAAGGTCACCCAGATATTTGCTCTGACACTTTCGAAAAAGTAAAGAACGTAAGAAAAACCGTATATATCAATACGACTTCCGACAAGGTGTCCAATTACATAACATTTCCACCGCCAACAGAATCATGCGGCAACAAAATAGCTAGTATAGGATGGATTGTTTGCCCAGTCATAAACTTTTTAGCCGGTCTTTCTGATGCATCATATAATGTCGTGTCAAGCCTACTAAGCACGCCGCCCGTCAACACCGACATTAACGACCCCACCAACGGGACATACCAAGCCTGGGCAATGATGCGCACATTCGCCAATGTCGCGTTTGTTATCGCTTTTATAATAATTATATTCTCTCAGATAACCAGTGTCGGAATCACGAATTACGGTATCAAAAAGCTATTACCAAGGATTATTATTGCCGCCATACTTGTTAACTTGTCGTATTTTATATGCACAATAGCCGTAGACCTTTCTAATGTACTAGGAGGATCGCTAAAAGGCGTTTTTGATAGTATGAAGGGTGGCATATCAGCACCTAGTATCAACGATGGTACCGGATGGGTGTTTCTTATCACTATACTGTTTGGCGGTGGCGCAATAGTCTTTACGGGTCTAACCGTAATGGGGGGATTGGCGTTGATATTCCCAGCAGTGGTAGCCGCGCTTATTGCCGTTGTTGTTGCTTTTTTGGTTTTGACAGTGCGACAGGCACTGATTATTATATTAATCGTCATATCGCCACTCGCGTTTGTTGCATTTTTGTTGCCAAATACTGAAAACTTGTTCAAAAAATGGAAAGGTTTATTCACAACCCTGTTGTTGATGTTTCCGATCATTTCGGTGATTTTTGGAGCATCGTCTTTTGCATCAAAAGTTATACTAAACTCTGCTGGTACGAATTTTTATTTACAAACAATGGGCACTTTGGTAGCAGTTATACCATTATTTATAACCCCAATAATTATGAAGACAGCCGGCAGCACATTGGCCGGAATCGGTGGGTTTATCGCAGGTTCAGGCCTGGCGAAAAAAACTCAAGCTCTTGCAAACAAGGTATCTTCGGACGAATATGCAAAACAGCAAGCGATAATGAACAATAAAGCCATGAATAGTCCTAGGAGATTCAATCCACGAAAAACTATTTTGCGGCACAATGCGAGGAATGATGCTATAAAGCAGAATCAGCAACGCGATTTCGCTCGTGCAGAAGGCAGATATATTACGGAAGCGATGGATAAAAATACTCAAGGAGTTGGTCAACAGCTATTATCAAAAGCTACGTTTAACAAGCTCGGCGGTCATGGATTAACCGACCAAATAATTGCTGGCGGAGGAATTGAATCTAAAAATCGCGCAATGGCAAGTATCGCTTCGGCTGCTGACAAGAATTTTGAGGAACAAGTCTCCGCAGCAGCAACTACGCTAAAAGGTAAATCGTTTGATGATATAAAGAAAATAGCAACAAGCGGAAGCGCACCAGAAGCAGACCGAGTAGCTGCTATCCGACAGACAATAAGCAAAGGTAACTATAACGACAGGAGAGAGGTCTATGCGTCGTCTAGCACGGCTACTAATCGAGGTCTCACTTCTATATCGGATGGTTTTTATGCAGCCGGTGATCAAAAAGTATTCGGGTCTGTATTTGGCGGAGCGTTACTCGATGGAAAAGTAAAAGTAAAAGTCAAAGCTCTCGATGGAACAGAAGAAGACAAAGCTATTGATATTGACAATAAGATCTTAAACGACCAGATAGTCAAACAGATTACAGGCGGCAATGTTGGCCCAGAGGCTCTAACTGATGAAAAACTCATCGACCATATTATTCAACTAAATGAAGCTGGCAGCCTAGACATGCAAGCTAAAGAACGGCTATCTGAGACAATAAGCATTATCACCAACTCACCAATCCTAGGAGCCAAGATAGCTCCTAGCCTAAGAGAGAAATTCAAAACAATTAGCAGTCTTGCACCACAGATTAATGGTAGTAACATTCAAAATACGTCCACAAGAGAATACACAGACCCAATAGCTGGGACCTATATAGAGTATGATAATCAAAATAAACCGCAATAACCAATCGCAAATAGTAATGTTATACTATAAGCACGATGGCGGTATACAAAGTTCCCCAGGATGTTGAGGCCGAAGATAAATTGATCGGGCCGTTTAGTTTTCGCCAGTTTATTTATCTGATTATCGTCTCATTGGCGATTGCGCTGGCTTGGGGATTAGGGCAATTATTTATACCTCTAGCAATCGCGCCGTTGCCGATAATTTTGTTGTTCGGGGCCTTGGCATTACCACTACGCAAAGATCAACCGATGGAAACATATATGGCAGCAATGGTGTCGTTCTTTTTGAAACCACACCTACGGCTGTGGGATCCTGATGGTATGGATTCGTTAATTGAAATCACTGTCCCGCGGATTGCCGAAGTCCAGCGCACCAAAGATATATCGCAAAACGAAGCCCAGCGACGTTTTAGCTACTTGGCCGAGATTGCTGACAGCCAGGGTTGGTCAGTGCGAGGAGCTGGCGTTCAGGCACCTAACAGTGCGATGAATAGTGATGTTTACTTTGAAGCTCAACAAGTTCAAGATGTGATGGACAATAACAATCTTACAGCCCAATCATTTAACCAAAAATTAGGTCAAAGTGACGCCTTGCGACATCAGAATGCCGTTAATATGATGACTGGCAAGACAAATCCAACTTCATTTAGCTATTTCAACAGTTCGACGCCAGCCGAGCCAACCGCCGCACCAGAGACAATCGCTGATGAAAAGTTAGCCTACAATCCATATCCCGAAGATATGCGACAAACGGTTGTTCAGCCGCTCAGCGCCATGCCAGCCAGGCCAACGATCGGTCCAGCTATATCTGCCGCCAAACCGATAATAACCACTAGCGAAAAGCCATTGGCGGCTGGTATAATAAACCTTGCTAGCAATACCGATTTATCAATCGAGACAATCGCGCGCGAAGCTAATCGCATTCATGCCAAACAAGATTTGAATGAAGAAGTAGTTATCTCGCTCAGGTAGATATAATAAATAATAGGGGATGGGGTCAACAAAAATGCCACCGAACAATCAATTTCCAAATCCGGCATCGGCCGTTCCAGTTGGCAGTGGTTCTGTTCCGCAAGGCTCGGATACCGCCAAAGCGCCAATCAAACCCAAAAACCCTAATTCAACCCAAAACAGCCTGTTATTGTCCGAGGTGCGCGATAATATGGTCATCATGGCCGACGGTTCATTCCGCGCCGTTGTGGCTTGTAAATCAATCAACTTTGACCTGATGAGCAGCCGTGAACGTGAAGGTGTAGAGTTTAGCTACCAGAATTTCTTGAACGCCCTAAATCATCCTGTTCAAATCTTGATCAGGTCACAACGTATCGACATTGGACCATATATCGATCATTTAGTTCAGATTCGCCAAAACCAAGACAACATGTTATTAAACGTCTTGATGGATGATTATATTAATTTTATCGATGTCCTGTCCCAAGAGGCAAATATTATGGACAAGTCATTCTTTATTGTGATTCCATATTATCCATCCGGTGATATTGCAAATTTAGTCGAGCAAGGCAAAGGTTTTTTCAGCAAATTATTAGCCCGACCGCAAAATGCCATCACTAAAATTGACGCTCAAACTTATGAAAAGGCCAAGTCCGAGATCAAAAACCGCGTTGATGGCGTTATGGCCGGACTATTTCAATTAGGTATTCAAAGCGTACAGCTGAACACCAAAGAATTAGGTGAATTATATTATAACTTTTATAACCCTGACACCGCTGTTCG
The DNA here is from genome assembly GCA_903900345.1 of uncultured bacterium. Lineage (GTDB taxonomy): Bacteria > Patescibacteriota > Saccharimonadia > Saccharimonadales > Saccharimonadaceae > UBA1547. The sequence goes on from CAIUMO010000026.1 coordinate 23,408, forward strand.
TGAGCCACTAGGTGACTTTGCTAACGCCACTGCGACCTATATCAAGAAGGGGCAAGGTGAACCACCGATCGTTCAACAGGGAGGAATGTCATGATGGCACGCAAGAAAAAACTTGATGTAACCGATATCGCCGCCCAGCAACGGGCGCGCGAGCAAGCCGAAGTCGAACAGGCCTTTTTGAAGGGTGTTACTACACTACGTGATCTGATTGCACCAAGTAGCCTTGAAATTCATTCGGCCTATTTTCGATTGGGTACCAAATATGGTCGTACGCTCTACGTTTACGGCTATCCTCGACAAATCTATACCGGCTGGTTAAGTTCACTTATTAACATAGACGAGGTTCTGGATGTTAGCATGTTCGTTTATCCAGTAGAGAGCCAAGTCATATTAAATAACTTGCGCAAAAAAGTCACTCAACTAGAAGCCTCAATCTCGATTAACAATGAAAAAGGTAAGACCCGTGATCCAGAAATTGAAGCCGCTATTAATGACGCCGAGGAGTTGCGAGACCAATTACAAGTCGGCGCCGAGCGATTCTTCCGCTATGGGTTATATGTTACTCTTTACGCCGACAGTCTAGACGAACTAGGCTTCGTCCAACATAAAATCGAGACATTGTTTGGTCAACAGATGATATTTAGCAAAATAGCCAGCAGCCAACAAGAACAAGGCCTAAACAGCACCGTTCCACAAATGACTGACCAGTTGCAGATTCGTCGCAATATGAATACTGGCGCCATCAGTACCAGCTTCCCATTCACCAGCGCCGACCTGACCCAAGAAAACGGCGTGTTATACGGCATCAACATGCATAATAACGGCCTGGTTATTTTCGATCGATTTAGCCTTGAAAACGCCAATATGGTTGTATTCGCTAAATCTGGTGCAGGTAAGTCGTTTACGGTCAAATTAGAGGCGCTACGTAGCATGATGACAGGTAGTGAGATAATTATTATTGATCCTGAGAATGAATATCAGACGCTGTCTGACGCTGTCGGTGGTAGCTATATCCGCCTTAGCTTGAATTCAAACATTCGTATCAACCCATTCGATTTGCCACGCGTTATCGACACCGATGAAGCTGAAAATGCTTTGCGTGCTAACCTAATTACGCTTCATGGTTTGTTAAAACTGATGTTAGGTAATTCACAAGTATCCATTAACGGCACAGCTCTGTCGGCATTAAATCCATCCGAGGAAGCCGACCTTGACCAAGCGCTAATTGATACCTACGCTAGAGTCGGTATTACCAGTGATCCATTAACACACAACTCACAACCGCCAACAATTAGCGAACTATACGACACGTTATTGCACATGGGGGGGAATGGACCACAATTAGCACAACGCCTACGCAAATACACAACTGGCACATTTGCAGGTATTTTTAGCCAGCAATCGAATACCGATATCAATAATCCAATGGTAGTATTCAACATTCGCGATCTAGAAGATGAGTTGCGACCCGTTGCAATGTACATAGTCCTAAGTCATATCTGGAACATTATTCGTACCGAAAAAAAGAAGCGTATGTTGATCGTTGATGAAGCCTGGCAGTTGATGAAGTACGACGACTCGGCTAACTTTTTATTCAGCTTAGCAAAACGGGCTCGTAAATATTATCTGGGACTAACAACCATCACCCAAGACGTTGAAGACTTTATGGGCAGTAAGATGGGTCGAGCAATCGTTGCCAACAGTTCAATGCAGATATTATTAAAGCAATCATCTAGCGCTGTTGACGTTTTATCTGATGTCTTTAAATTAACCGACGAAGAAAAGAAACGGCTGGCCAATTTCCCAGTCGGCCAAGGCTTATTCTTTGCAGGCCAAAGCCATGTTCATATCCAAATTGAAGCCAGCCAAACCGAAAAAAAGCTAATTAGCACCAGTCCTCAAAACTCAAATCAAAACACACCAACCATAGCCCTAGAAGAATCTGGCGCCAACAGTTACATCAACCCAGGTTCGAATATTTAAGGTATAATGTAGGGTAGTTATGCCACTACGAAATGCAGATGATGACCCAAGCAAAAACATAGGCCAAAAACACGCCGATAGCCTTTATGACCTCAAAAAGAGAGAAGAAGCTGGCAGTCCGCCTAGCAATAGCGAACAAGCCCCAGATGACTCCAAAAATACTAACCTCAACCAGGCCGAAGGTAATCCACCCGATAATTGGCGGACTAAAGTATCTGGCAATAAAAAAACCTCTGCAACTGGTGGCCGTTTTGGATTTGTAAAAAAGAAGGGGCCATTAATAGCAATTGTCATCACACTTGTTGGTGGTGGAATTGGAATCGCAGGACTATTATCTCCAGCACTTATGATGCAAAGTATTTTAGCTAACCTGGTGCAAAAATTTAATATCCAAGAGACGAGCTTAACACTAAGAACCAATAAGCTTATCGCTAGTAAACTATCTAGTAAAGTCACTGATGGATATTGTGGCGAAAAGACAACAATTTTATGTAAATTTTCTAGACCATCAAATAGTTTTTTAACAAAACTCGGAAAAAATGGTATCCAAGCTTTGGACGAAAAAGGTAATGTAATAGAGAAAAAACTTCTTTCCTTTAATACTCGTCCAGCTAAATATTCATTTACGGGGAATGACGGTAAAACCCTAACTGTTGGCGCAGAGGAGCTTTCCACGACGCTTGCAGAAAATAGCGAATTTAGAGCAGCCCTCCATAATTCCTCTAATTCTCGATTTATGAGCCTTACCGACGACATTTTTAAAGCTATCGAGAGTAAGTTCCAGTTTAGCCTAACCAATAAACTAAAAAATGCTACAGATAGTAATAATCTGAACAGTGAGATAAATGATAACGTAATTGTTGACGAGAGCCAGGTAGTCACAGCAGCTAAAGACGGGGCGGCAGCCGAAGAAGAGGTTATAAAAGACCTTATTAAACAAGAGGGTGACGAATCAATCAAGAAACTAGCAAAAGCAGGCAAGGGAGACTTAGTAGGTCTCGCGGCTGGCGCTGCGTGTCTAGTATCAGACGTACCGGGTTTGATTATTAAAGTGAATAGGGCTTTTCAAATGCAACAGCTAGTAAAATACGGCATGGTCTTCTTGTCGGCTTTTGGGTCGATCAAGGCAGGTGATGCTACGGCTGCAGAAGTAAGTGCAATCGGCGATGCTCTTACTAAAGTGGACAAGAATGGTAAATCAGCTATGGATTCATTTGGTATGAAATATGTTATGACGGGCAGTACAAAACCACAAAATAATAATTACAAAAACTTCATTCCCGGCGGTGGCGCGATATCAGCATGGAGTGGCATTACTAGCATAACCGATAGTGTAACAAAAAAAGATGTTTGCGCAGTGATGACTGATCCATTAACGGGTCAGGCTATAAACATAGCTCTTACAGAGGGAGCCTTAGTTTCATTGGGAGCATCTCTAGGGTTGGCCGCTCTTAACTTAGTTGGCGGATGGGCAGCCTCGGCGATTATAAGCACAACTCTTCCTCCAATACTTGACGCGGCAATAAATGTTTTCGACTTAGAGTCTATATTTGGAAATATATTGAGTTTTTTCAGTGGAGATCTAACTAAGAATTTAAGTGGCGAGAGCGTTGGTGATGCCCTGACAAGTGGCGCAAGTCATGTCATGGGTCAGACGGCTAATGCCGGCGGCAATATGCCATTATCAACCCAACAAGCAATCGCTTATGCAGATACAACAAAGACCGTTCAACTAGCTTATGCTGAAGAGGATAGGGCAACCTTAAACCCATTTGACACCAGCAGTCCGAACACAATGCTAGGTAGTATTGTACAAACACTAATTCCATATTTCAGTCATTCAAACTCAACCGTTAACTCAATAACGAGCACGTTTACATCTATAGGCAGTATGGTTGTAGGCTCATTCAGTGCCGCCCTAAAGCCACTTACTGTAGGGGCTGAGTCAAATAACACAAGTCAATATCAACTTTGTGACGATCCAGCTATAAAAGACTACAGTATTGCCGCTGGCCCATATTGCAATATAATCTATGGTGTGCCAACAGAATATCTTGATGAAGACCCCATAACCGTTGCGGCAAACCTAATTAAAAGTGGCGACATTAATATTGAGACAGGCGACCCTATTTCAGACAAAGAGGGTGGCCTGCAGTCATGGATGGATTTATGTACTAGTGGAACTACAACTGCCGTAAATAGTTGTGAAATAACCAGTCAAAAAACAGCTGAATATGCCCTATACACTATCGACCATAGAATCCAAAAATCAATGGATCCGGAGTTGAATTAATGATAAAAATACAAAATATATCAAAACTTATTATTAGTTATTTAATAATAAGCGTATTATGTGTCACATCAATCACAGGGACAGTCAGCGCTGTTTACGATGAGCAGTTCTTTTCGTCTAATGATATATTATTCTACAACCCAAGCGATACTGGCTGTATAAGCAACTCGTCTGGTGCATATACATCACAAAATAGTAATATAAACCAAGAGACAACGGCTAGGTTCCTCACATCAACAAACTTCGTAGGCAATAACAATAAACCGATGAATGCCGTACAAATGGCCGCTATTATGGGCAATGTACAGCAAGAGTCAGGGTTTAACCCATACTCCGGAGAAGGTAAATCATTTAAGGGTATCGTGCAGTGGAATTCACCTGGCAGATGGGATAATATAACTGATCCAAAAACAGACCTTAATAACCAACTTAACTTCTTAAAAATAGAACTGGATGGAGTATATAAAGATAAACTAAATGAGTTCTGGCAGGCATCAAACCCAGGTGATATAAACAAGGCAACTTACGCTATAACTAGAAATTACGAAGTTGCTATTAATCCAGGTAAAGATAACTCGTCTACAACTTGGACTAATAGTACAGACGCCGTAGATAATGTTCAAGATTGGTTAAAACGGGAAGGATACGCGAGCGGCTTTTATGACCAGTTTGGCAATTTAGCCAGCTCTGGCTATACACCAGGATCCAGTTGTGGAAGGCTGGTCTCTGGAGGTATGACACTAGAAAAAGCAAAATCTTTTATGAATGAATATAGGAGCCTTAAACCAATAAACTCAAACTGGCTTGTAAACTCATCAGATACTATATATGCGCTTAATAACGCAGGTTGTTCTGGTGGCCCATTAGCTAATTGTGTGACTTTTTCGCAATACTTCATCAATCGCTATACTAATGAACAATATATACACACTAGTAATGGTGATGGCGTTGTTAAGGATTTAATCGCATTAGGCCTTAAGGATGGTGGCCATACCCCTAAAGCTTATTCGGTATTTAGTGCGACATTTAATCACACAGGGGTCGTCTTAGGTGTAGATCAAACTAATAATAAGATAATCATTGGCGAAGCCTCGTGTGGATTTAGTATGGATTACATCAAAGCCACAGAATATAATTTAAGTGACTACTCGAATAATATATATACATATGCCTATACTGACGATGTTTTGAAAGGTGGCTCTTTATGAAAATCAATGAATTAAACCCAAAACAAAAAATTACTATTATCTCACTAGGTTTTATATTTATTATTCTATTTATATCATTATTTTTTTTCATTAAACCAGCTAATAAGTATGGCGCTGATATAGGTATTAATAATTATGATAAATATATATCAAATTTACCAGCCGACAGAAGAGATTCTTTAAATAGTTCTCTTTATAACCTTGTAAAATACAATTCCAAATCTGGTAAATCTAATATTAATGATGCAACCGTCAGAGGAGACTCTGTCGAATATAATTATAATAAAACAACTAATATAAATTCAGGTTCTTTTATAGTCGATATACCAAGCATTAAACAATCTTATTTATTGTCTTATAGATGGTCATCAGATAATAGTAATGTCAACTTAGGCGGATACACCGCCACGGCTGCCTGTGTACCATCAAAAAAACTAATATATAGCAACTTTGACTGTAAAGATAGTTTCGCTAACTCACCAGACATTACTAGTAGCGACCCTATATTAAGCCATTTACCATATTCGACATTTAATTACACCGTAACAGGAAAATATAACGATAATAACAAACTCGACCTAAATGTTAATATAATACTGTACTCATCTGATACGCGTGATGGTCAAAGAGACAATTCAATCAGTAAATATAAATCCCAAGTTATAGATTGGATAAAGTCAATCAACCTCAATCCAGATAATTATTTAATAAATTACATTATTCATGGGTAATTTAAATTAAGTATACTAATTACAACTTAATTGAATAATAATACTTAATAACCTCTGGTGTATGTGCCGAGGTTATTATTATTTGGCCTTTTTGACTATCCATTAAATATTTTTGACGTGAGTCATCAAGTTCACTAAAGACGTCATCTAGTAATATTATTGGTTTAATATTAGTTATTTGTTCGATGATATCGACTTCCAAAAATTTCAAAGCCAGTACGATTGTTCGGACTTCACCACGCGATATAACCGACAAAGCAGGGGAGTAGTTGAATTGAAAAACAACGTCATGACGATGCGGCCCAATACTAGTAAATCCAACAATAGCATCACGTCCACTATGGCTATGTAGGTCGTTTAGTAATTTCTGTTTTATATCACCAATATAGGTATGCGAGTAGTGAATCGACACAACGTCTTTTGTTTTGGCAATAATATTATAGGCATCGTTTAATTGGCTGTTAATCTTTTCAATAAAAGCAATGCGCTTTTCAATAATGTAGGCACCATATTCACTAAGGGTGATATCCCAAGCAAATAATTCATCGGCTGTTGTGTATTGCTGTTTTAATAGGTTATTACGCTGTTTTAAAGCCCGCTCGTACTTGTGAAGCGCATTTTGATACATTGGGTCGAGTTGGCTAATAAAATGATCTATAAACTGTCTACGACGGGTTGGTGAACCATGTAATAAGCGCAGGTCGTCGGGTTCAAATAATACAACTGGGTGTTTATATTTAGGCAGCAGGCGATACATAGTTTTGTCGTCAACGATAATCTTTTTTCGACCAGATTCTAGGCTGGGATTAAATGTCACCGAGCGTTTAATATATTCATCTAATTCAACATCAATCTTCCACCAAGGTGATTCGTGACGCAGCACATCATTGTCACTACCCTTAAAAGAGCTACCTTGTAGCGCAATATACAAAGCTTCAATCAACGACGTCTTGCCGCTACCGTTAGCGCCAGTAATAACTGTAATTGTCGGTGATAATACGATCGACAATTCACTATGTGATCGAATATTTTGGACTGATAGCTTTTTTACCACCGCCATACAATTACCAACTAACTTTTAAGAGGCATGATTATATGGTAATAATCGGTATTTGTTTTGGTTGACTTCAATATACAAGGCGCAATTTTACCATTAAAGCCAAATTCTACAATATCGCCATCCGTAACTGACAAAGCTTCACTTAGATAACGATAGTTAAGTGTAATTTGACCATCATTAGTAATCTCGGCGTCGGTTTCGGATGTATTTTCACCCATTTGTGAAGCAATTGAGTGAACCGATAAAGTTTTTTTCTTTTTATCAGCTGTCAAAGTAATACTACCGCCTGATTCGCGAGCAAACAAACCAGCAATTTTAGTAATACGTACAAAATCAGCTTTATTGATGGTAATCACGGTTTCGGAAGCGCTTGGAACTAGTTGGCGATAATCAGGGAAGTTACCGTCAATTAAACGACTGATTATTTCAGTATCGTTAATTCTAAATCGCACCTGAGTTTCATCAAACAGTATATCAATTTGATCTGATTCTTCGGTAATATTACGTAATACTTCCTGAAGAGTTTGAGTTGGAATAATAGCCGATACTTCGCTTTTTGTCTCGACTAGTCGACGTTCAGATAACCTATAACCATCAGTTGCCGCCAAATATAACTGACCTTGATGTGAATTCCAGTAAACACCAGTTAAAACAGGGCGAGCCGAGTCATTACTAGCAGTTATAATCGTCTGTGAAACAGCTTGTTTAAAATCTTCAACCTTAATACTATATTGAATCGATGACGATTCATTAATAGTCGGCAATTCAGGGAATTCATCAGCAATAAAGCCATTGATAATTGAATTATATGAACCACTTTTGATATGTAAATTGTCGTTTACAACTTTTAGTTCGACTGATTCTTTTGGTAGGCTAGAGATGAATTCTGACATTAATCTGGCTGGAATAGTAATTGATCCTGGTTTAATAATTTTTGCGCCAATATACTGTGTAATGGCAATTTCTAGGTTAGTAGCAGCTACCAACAGGCGAGTGCCATCGGTGCGAAGTAGGATATTACTCAGAATTGGTAATTGAGTTTTAATACTTGCAATTCGACTGACGGCTGATAATGCACGATTGAGTTTTTCTTGAGTTACGATAAGTTCCATTATTGTTACCTTTCTTTAAATTTCATTTATTAGTTCTAATAATAGGTGCTGTGGATTGTGAGTAAAACTTTTATGCAACAGATTGATTTTAATGTTTTTGTATGTGGATAAAGTATAGGAAAGATGGGGTGAAGTTTGGTTGATAAACTGGCTTTGTAACCAGTCGACTGTCGCTAATTGCATGATTGGATGTTGTTCGGTGGGTGTATATTCACCAGTTATACAGGTGTTAATCCGCTGGTTGTTCACATATTTTGAACAGCTATTAGGCATATAGTTTCTCCCGAATTGAAGCAACTTGCTCGCGAATCAGAAAGTCTAATTTGATTGCTTTTTCGATCTTTTCAACTGAGTGAATAGCTGTTGTATGGTCTTTGCGTCCAAGTTCAATTGCTATTTTAGGGAAACTAAGGTGTAGCTCACTTCGTAGCAGGTACATTGCAATTTGACGCGGCACGACAATATATTTATCACGCTTTTCACTACAAATTTCATTAGCGTCTAACTGGAAGTGTTTAGCTGTACGGTCGATAATTTGTTTACTCGATATATGTTGTGGTCGAGAATGACGGATATTACCTAGTAAACCTTCGGCGGTTGAAATATCTGGCTCGATGCCACGCATTTCAGCATAGGCCAGTAGTTGATTAAGGGCACCTTCTAGTTCACGAATATTAGTTTTGATATTTGTAGCTAAATATTCAATCGTATCTTGTTTTAAAGTCACACCTGATAAAGACGCCTTGATATTAAGAATGGCACAACGAGTCTCAAAGTCGGGCATTTGAATATCAATCGCCATACCCATCTCGAACCTACTACGTAAACGTTCAGTTAAAGTTGGAATGCTTTTAGGTGGCTTATCGCTACTGATGATAATTTGTTTATTGTTTTGGTGTAGATGATTAAAGGTATGAAAGAATTCTTCCTGAGTCTTTTCTTTGCCAGCGATAAATTGCATATCATCAACAATCAACACATCAACATTACGGTATTTATCGGAAAAACCTTTTTTCTTGAATCTGATATGATCTAGGAATTCATTAACGAATGTTTCGATGCTAATATAAACGATTCTAGTTTTGGGGTCGTTTTTGATGATTTCATTACCGATAGCCTGCATCAAGTGGGTTTTACCAAGTCCAACACCACCATATAAATATATCGGGTTATATTTAACACCTGGGCTAGCTGCAACGGCGCGACTGGCGGTGTAAGCCAGGTCGTTACTAGAGCCGACAATAAAGTTATCAAAAGTATAGCGAGGGTTTAGCCCACCCGTGACCGCTGGGGTTGGTGCCGATTGCGATCGACTGGAGTTAGACAGTAAATCATCGGCTGGCGATAGGGATGATGAAGCTGTTGGTTCGACGGTTGTTTCACGATTAAGGCGAGTATGTTTGCCTGTAGTGCTGACAATATAGTTAATCTGCTTTGGGTTGATGCCGTTCTTGGCTAGTATGGTTTTGATTTGATCGTTAAATTTTACCTCAAATTGCTTTTTGGCAAAGATATTTGGGACAGATATAACTATGCCAGCATCATTTTGGCTGATGAGTTCGGTGTTTTTAAACCACGTCGTAAATGTTGCATGAGAAACCGATAATTCGATCTCACCGAGCACACTTTGCCATAACGAGTGAAGCATACCTATAAATCCTCTCCATGAACACACTTTATTACTTATAACTATACCTAATGACAGAGTTTTCCACAACCTATAATATTAAAATTTAATCAGGCCATTAAAGGGTAGGGGTTATCCACAATTCAAGCCCACCCCAGTAGATATGTGGAAAAACATCATATTTCAGGGGACAAGTTTTGTTTACTCTTGCTAAATAACACTAATTTAGGTACACTGGAACAGATATGACAACAAAACGGACATTTCAACCACACAGTATCCATCGCGCTCGCGTACATGGATTTAGAGCACGTATTGCGACCAAAGGCGGACGATCTGTCTTGAAAAGGCGCCGTGCTAAAGGCCGATCTAAACTAACGGCCTAACTATTTAAAAAACACTGCTCAAAAAGCAGTGTTTTTTAAAATCCACTAAATACCATATACTAATAACAATGATACCTTTTCGTAATCGCTTTCACGGCCACAGTAGTTTGAACTATGTCTATCGTAATGGACAGGCGATTCATTCGCATTTATTTACTTTGAAGGTAATTAGCAACCCACACCGCAAACAATCTAGGGTAGCGGTCGTGATTAGTAAAAAGGTCTTGAAAAGCGCGGTGCGTCGTAATCATATTCGTAGACAAGTTTATGAATATATTCACAGTTTATTACCAAAACTTGAGGGCGCGTATGATATGGCGGTGATTGTTACTTCTGGTGAGTTGTTTACTAAAACACATGATGAGATATCTAAACAACTCGATCAACTTTTTAACCAAACCGACATACATAAAAAATAGTTCTAAAATACCAAAAAGGCCGTGAAGCTGTTATAATAAGTCTATAAATTATAGTGCTTTTTGGAGTTATAGACCCTGTGAATATATTTGATACCCTGATTGTCCAGCCAATTTTTAACCTACTGATTGGTATATATAGCTTAATCCCAGGTGGTGATTTCGGTATTACTTTGATTGTCTTTACGATTATCGTCAGGTTGGCATTATGGCCACTAGTTAAAAAACAATTGCATCAAACCAGGGCTATGCAGAAGTTGCAGCCAGAGTTAGTCAAGATCAAAAAGGCCACAAAAGGCAACCGGCAACTTGAAAGCATCCAGACGATGGAACTCTACAAGAGCCATAATATTAGCCCATTTGGCTCAATCGGCATCGCTTTTATTCAGCTACCAATCCTTATTGCTTTGTATCGAGTTGTTCAGATCTTTTCTATACAGACGACAGATGTTCCGAGGTATACTTACGGCTTTTTACAAAATATAGGTCCAATCAAGAATCTAATTGATCATCCTGAACAATTTCACCAAACTTTCCTTGGTTTTATTGATTTAACGTCAAGGGCAACCACTAGTTTTACTAGTAAGATATCACTAAGTAGTGTTGTTATCTTGATTTTGGCAATTGGCGTAGCGGTTACTCAATATATTATTTCAAAACAGACGATGCCAAAACGTCAAACCAACAAACGCCTACGAGATATTATGAGCGAAGCGGCCGACGGCAAGACGGCTGACCAGTCCGAGATGAACGCAGTTATGATGGGTAATATGACTAAATTTTTGCCAATCATGATGTTTTTTATTATGATTAATCTGGACGGTGCTTTGGTTTTGTTCTACGCAGTTTCTAACCTAGTAGCAGTTTTACAGCAACGCAGTGTTTTGCAACAAGATAGTGAAGAACTAATCGCGATCGCTGATGAAGAACCGATCGCTCAAAATAAAAAAGCTACCGCTAAAGCGCGGGAAAAGCAGGCCCAAGAGGCGACTATTATCCGCCTGACAGCCAAAGATACGGCTCCTAAGAAGTTTAATAAAAGGAGGTGACAAGATGAATAAAGAAGAATCAGTACAGTTTGCGCAAAAGTATTTAGAGGATTTGTTATCGTTTTTTGGCGCTAATTTAACAGTGTCATCGACTTGTGATGACGAAGTGATTGAGTTATCTGTACCATCGAATGAATTAAATAGCCTGTTAATCGGTCGTAATGCCGAAACTTTACGTAGTCTACAGTATATAGTTTCGACAGTCTTGCGCAACAAAGATGCCGAATTAACCCGCGTTAATATTGATATCGCTGACTATAAAAAGCAACGTGCCGATCGAATTGCTAAACAGGCCCATGAGTGGATTGAAGAGGTTAGACGGACCGGCGATTCACGCATTGTTAATATGAATGCCGCTGACCGACGAATTGTTCACCAGGTCGCTAGTGAGTATGGTGATATTCGTACCTTTTCTGAGGGTGAAGGCTATGACCGCAAGCTAACGATTGCTCAAGCTAGTTCTTGATTTTAAGAGCTTTAATATAAATTTCATGAGTTTGCTGTGCCATGCGTAGCCATGAATATTTTTTGATTTGTTTGTAACCTTTTTTAATTAGATCGTCTCGCAGTTTATCATCTGTTAAAACGTCGTTAATCGCTCGAGCGATGTCGTTAACGTCGTCAGGGTTGAAGTAATAGGCGGCATCACCATATACCTCTGGTAGACAAGTCGCATCGCTACTAATAACAGGGGCGCCATAACCCATAGCCTCTAATCCTGGTAGTCCAAAACCTTCCATCAGAGAAGGGAAGACATAGGCAGTTGCCTGAGTGTATAGCCAATCACGTTGATTATCTGGAATAAAATCTGTAAAAATAATATTTTTATAATTATTTTCAACAAAATATTGTTGATTTATTTTGGCGCTGTCATTGATTTTGCCGACTAAGATTAAACCTAAATCAGGATGTTTTTTTAGTAATTTTTGGTGAGCATCCCCTAGATAACGGATATTTTTATAGTCTCTTTGTTGGCCGACATACAAGATAAATTGTTTAAATGGGTGTTTGTATGTTGTTAATTTATCAACATATACATCAGCAGCTTCATAAGTAATGGTTATCTTGTCAGCTGGAATATTAACCAATTTTAATAACTCGTTTTTTGTAAAATTGCTAGGAACAATAATCTGATTGCTAGATTTAGCAACTTGTTTAAAAACGTATTTTCCAATAACTTGTTTAAAATGGTAAATCAGCCAATTCTTATCAGTATTGTATGTTTTTAACAATGTTAGGTCGTGAAATGTGGTGACATGATTGCCATGATACAATATTGGTTGTTGAGGCATACAAAAATGAACCAAGTCTGGTGACAGCTGATCTAGGAATTGTTTAAAACCAAACTGCTCATTTATGGAATAGTTTTTAAAATCAGCGATTTTAACCTTAAAATTATTAGCGGTCGGCTGCCAGTAATTCTTATCTTTGGCTAAAACTAAAATTGAATAATTATTAACTTGGTCAATTTGTTGTAGGTAATTTAATAATCTTTCGACATATCGTCCCGTCGAGCTGTTGATGATTCGAGCATCAATTGCGATATGGCTCATTGGTCGGATCCTTTAAAGACGAATTTACGATATAGAAGATAGTTCCAAATTAATGTAGCGACAGTGGCAATGATTTTGCCGACGAATAATATTACATAACTATTAATTGCTGACTGGCTTAACAATAATTTAACGCCGTTGATGATTAACGGTTGAATAACCCAGAGGCTAAACAAAGTAATAATCAAAAAGTATATCAGTTGGGATTTGTTGGTCGTATTGTTTTTGAAAGTAAACTTTTTGTTGGCATAAAAACTAAATCCTAATGCCAAGGATGTTGATATAAGATTACTAATTGTTGCCGATAAGCCTAATGACACCAAAATAAATAAAATAGTGAAGTCGATAGTGGTATTGGCGCCACCAACAATTGCAAAACGAATCTTATCAGCGTGTTTTTTTAGTAGCTTTTCCATGGTGGTATTCCTCGATTAAATAAAGGGGGCGGTTTTTGGTCTCGTTATAGATTCGACCTATATATTCACCAATGACACCAAGGGATAGTAACTGAACACCACCCAAAAATAGTATAGCCGCCATCATTGATGGGTACCCAAGAGCTGGATCTCCATATAATATCGTTTTTACGACAATTACTATTATGAATACAAAAGCCACAAATGAAATAATAAAACCAAGAATTGATGATATTCGTAGTGGTGCGGTTGTAAATGAAGTGATTCCGTCGATTGCAAAATTAAATAGTTTTACATAATTCCATTTACTAACACCGGCAGTTCGCGGGTCACGGTCATAGGTAATTTCCTTTTTTTTGTAGCCAATCCAACTAAACATTCCTTTGGTGTAGCGCTGTGATTCACGAATCTGTTTTAATGCTTCGATGCAACGGCGATCTAACAGGCGGAAATCGCCAGTATCAATTTGAATCGGGATATTGGTAGTTTTTTGCAGGATTTTATAAAACCACTGCGAGCTGGCTTTTTTGAACCACGTCTCGCCTTTACGGCTGTTACGTTTAGCGTAAATATCGTCGTAGCCTTCTTCCCAGTATTTAATCATTTGAGGAATTAACTCTGGTGGGTCTTGTAGGTCAGCATCAATAATAACAGTCGCATCACCTGTTACGTGATCAAAGCCGGCAACCATAGCGACTTCTTTGCCAAAGTTGCGTGAGAAATTAACGTAGGATACGCGATCATCTGTTTGTGCAAGATCTTTGATTATGTCGAGGGTTTTATCGCGACTGCCATCATTTATAAATAGAAATTCAAAACTGTAAGATTTATTATCATTAGCTAATTTATCAAGCCGGTGATATAAAGCTTTTAGGATATCCTGTTCATTATAGGTAGGGATTAGGATACTGATCTTTTTCATTAGTACTATTATAACTTAGATTGGCAAGCGGTGGCTCGCTATTAGCTAAGTAGTTTTTCGGTGTAGTTGATAATAGTTTGGCTATTCTTTTCCCAGGAGAATTGGGTAAGTTGTTGCTTGCCTTTGGCGACCAGTTCTTTTTGTAAGTTTTTATCATTAATCAATTGCTGGATTGTCTGACAAAAACTATCACTATCGCCTGCCTTGGCAAACAAAGCTGCGTCACCGGCGGTTTCGCGTAAGACTGGTATGTCTGATGCGATTACGGGGCAGTCGCTGGCCATAGCCTCAAGTATCGGCATGCCAAAACCTTCGTAAATTGACGGCATGACAAACATCGTCGCTTGTTGATAGAAAGCCGCTGTGTCTTTGCTGTCAACAAAGCCAACATGAACAACTTTATCACCGGCGGCTTGAGCTGCCTTGATCGCCTGACGGCTTTTCTCAGTTTTCCAACCATTGCCACCAGCTAGTACTAAACTATATTCATCTTTTATGTTTGTTGGTAGTTTTTGATAAGCTTCGATTAATGTCGGTAGGTCTTTGCGTGGTTCGAGGTTGCCGATGAAATAAATGAATTTTTGCGTAGGGACACCATATTTTTTATGTATCTCGTTATCGTTTTTTGTGAGATAAGTCGTATCTGGCGGAATTGGAGTAATGATTATTTTTTCAGGTTCTATCGAAAATTCTTTGACTATCTCGGATTTAACAGCCTCGGAGATAGTGATAATAAAGTCGGCTTGATGAATTGATCTAGGTACAACACGGCGTAAATGTTCAAGATTTTTAGCTTCGACTACTTCTGGGAAGTATATATATGTCAGGTCATGAATAACGGCCGCTTTGAGGCCTGATTTAATAGTTGGCCAAGTGGCAAAGTTGGGGTGAATAGTTAAATCTACCCTGGTCAGGAAAAAATCAAATGGAGGTGCGATATTGTAACTTTGAAGCTTGGCATAGATTCGCAGTGGCACTAGACTATTTTTTTCAAGTGGTCTGCGAAGGTTTATTTTTGGTTGCGATTGACGATTCAAAAAATTAAAATAGGCGGCATGGACTTCTGTGCCTGGATTATTATCCAGAGCTTCAGTCAGCAATTTGGTGTAATTAGACACGCCAGATAGGCTTTTGGTCGCCAGACAACTAACTTCGACACGAATTCTCATTTAGACTCTCCTCTATAAAGAGGAATAAAACTCTCTTTTACGATTTGGTCAAACTGGAATTTATCAAGATATTGATTGCGGGCATTTTTAGCAAGTTTATATCGAAGATCCTTATCTTCGTATAGTTGTTTCATAGCCCCATAAAGAGCGGGCACATTTCGAGCTGGTATTAGTAGCCCAGTTTTGTGATCATGAATAATCTCTGTGTTGCCACCTACAGCCGTGGCGATAATAGGCTTTTCAAGCATGCTAGCTTCGACTATTGATACACTAAAACCTTCATGGTAAGTGGGGTGGACGTAAACATCAGAATTCGAGACATAGACAAATGGGTCTTTTTGATAACCTAGGAATTGAATATTTTTGTTGTCTGAAGCTAGTTTTTTGAACTTTTCTTCCTCTGGGCCATCGCCAACCAAGGTTAGTTTTATATTTAAGTAATCTTTCGATAGATCATTAAAAGCTTCAATAAGTTCATGAATTCCCTTGTCTGTAACCATTCGACTGACGGCACAAAATGAAAATATTTCATCATCACTTACTTTTTTATAGTGCGATGATGTATCAACGACGCCGTTATATACAACCTGAAGTTTACTTAATATTATACTGTCATTGGCTAAGTTATCGCTGACCAGCTTTTGCTCACTTTTACTGACAACTGTAATGGCGTGCGTGTATTTAGCAGCCAAATAAACTAGTTTACCGACGGGGTTTTTATACCAAATTCCAATATTTTGCCAGATGTGCTTTAGGTCGGCGTGGTCAGTCCAGATAATCTTTGCGCCAACAATTCGCCCCGCAAAAGTTGCGGCAATAAAGTCGTCTTTGCTTTGAATGTGTACAATGCTTGGTTTTTTATTAACGAAGACTACTAAATACCAAAGAGTTAGGATAATTTGCCATACGACATAAACAGGGAAAAGTAACGCAAATTTACCGCTCCAATTCTGCTGTGACCACCACCAACCGCGGATGGTTTGAATATCGTTATCCTTGGCAAAAGCTAGTAACTTAGACGAACGTGAAATAATAATTGGTCGAAAGTTTAGCTTGGCTAAAACATCAGCCAAGAATACCGGAAAACGCTCCCCGCCACCAAAGTCATAGCTCTTGGCGTTGCGAATAATTATGATATGTTTATTGATCATGTGTTATTTACAGTATACAGCAGTGCCCGAGCTGGTATAATAGTAAAGATGAAATATTTACATTCACGCAACCGCGCGATATTGCGCGAGATGGTTATTACAGACTTTAAGGTTCGTTATCAAAATTCAGTTTTAGGTTATATGTGGTCACTTCTAAAGCCACTTTTTCTGTTTGCGATTTTATATATTGTCTTTACTTATATTATTCCACTCGGCAAAGGCATAGATCATTATCCAGTTTATCTGTTGACTGGGATTATATTTTGGAATTTTTTTGTGGAATCTACTATGATAGGCTCAAGTTCGATCGTAGCCAGGGGTGATCTAATAAGAAAGATCAGTATACCTCGATATTTAGTTGTTTTGTCGAGTTCGCTTTCGGCGCTAATCAACCTCAGCCTTAGTTTAGTAGTTGTGTTTATTTTTGCATTATTCAATGGTATTATGCCATCGTTTAGCTGGTTTTTGATTATACCGATTATTGTTGAGCTATTTGTGTTTGCTTTAGGCATTTCTTTCTTGCTCTCAGCGATGTATGTCAAATTTCGTGACATTACCTACATCTGGGAAATATTCCTTCAGGCTGGTTTTTACGCTACGCCAATCATCTATCCATTAATGAATATATCTGAACGATATCGGGGCTGGCTTTTTATGAATCCGATGGCGCAGATTATTCAGGACGCCAGATATGTGGTAGCTACTAATACTAGTATTACTCTCTGGTCGACAGTTCATTCAATTGCTATAATTGCACCCTTTATAATAATTGCTTTATTTGCCATCGGTGGTGGTTTATATTTCAAGAGTCGTTCTAAGTATTTTGCGGAGGATATATAAAATGTCTGTTAAAAAAGAAGCTGCTGTTGCGATAAAAAATATTCATAAAGAGTTTATTTTGCCTCAAAGTAAAAACTCTACATTCAAGCAAACCGTCGTCAATATCGTCAAGAAAAACAAAAAAGTAACTCAAAAAGTTCTTGACGGTATTAGTTTTGAGATTGATAAAGGTGATTTCTTCGGCATCGTTGGACGTAACGGTAGCGGTAAAAGTACGCTACTAAAACTGATTGCTGGAGTTTATACACCAACAGCAGGTGAGATACAGATTAATGGCGGTCTGACGCCGTTTATTGAGCTGGGTGTGGGCTTTAATCCGGAACTATCTGGACGTGACAATGTGTATTTAAATGGCGCTTTGCTTGGATTCAACCGTAAGCAAATGGACTCTATGTATAATGAAATCGTAGATTTCGCCGAACTGCAACCGTTTATGGATCAAAAACTTAAGAATTATTCCAGTGGTATGCAGGTGCGGTTAGCATTCTCGATTGCTATCAAAGCCAAGAATGAAATTCTTATCTTTGATGAGGTTTTGGCGGTTGGAGATGAAGCCTTTCAAAGGAAATGTTTAGATGTATTCGATGATTATAAGGCAATTGGACAGACTGTTATTCTGGTTACGCATGATATGGCTACTGTCAAGAAGTTTTGCAATAGAGCTGCATTGATTAATGAGGGCAAAGTTACAAAGATCGGTAACCCAATTGAAGTTGCTAATGAATATAGTCGCCTTAACCAGATTGCTATCGATGCTCAAACTGGCAAGAAGCAACAAGTATCTGAAGAATCAGCTAAAAAGCCCAATATTTTCCTAAGTTTGACGAAATATGGTGTTAAAGCCAATAGCTTTGCCGTCAATGATATTGCCGATCTCAAGATAACTTGGGATTCTGATATTGTAGCTGACAGATTATTAGTTGATCTATACAAAAAGAGCGGTGAACAAGTTTCTAACTTTATCTCGAGTCGTGAAGGTATTAAAACTTTGATTGGTAAGAATTCAGTGGAGTTGCAAATGACTCTCAATCTTGCACCTGGTAGTTATTATTACTCTCTAGGTTTATGGACGAAAGACTTCAAGAGGAAATTGACATCAGTGAGCCCTGTTGGCGAATTTACTGTAACAAAAGACTACTCACGGGCGCCACACGAGTTTGCTGGTACGACACTCATAGAGCATAAATGGAAAAGCAGCTAGATAGCTGCTTTTCGTTGACCGTGTGTTTTGTTATTTTAATTTTTCTGACAACTCTTTTGCCCAGATCATACAGTCTTCCATTGAGCAGTATGTCCATTTGCCGTAGCGACCTGTTGTATATACATCTTGCTCAGCTAATTCCGCGGTAACTTGTTGAAGGTCTTTGTCGGTTTTATTAGAGATGTGGACGTATGCAGGATCCATTATTATAACCGACTTGTCGACTAGTTTTATATCGTCATCGATCATGCCGATCTTTTTCATTCCATCGAGCGTACTTGCAAGTTCTTTCTCGACATCAATTTTTGCGTCTTTTGAAAAACCAATCTCAACATAGACACTTAGTTCATCGCTGCCGAGGATATTGTTGTAGAAGCCAATACGGTAAAAGTTTAAGTCTTTGGAAGGGAAGTATATCCAGTGCTCCTTGGTGTATCGCTTTGATGGTTTATCAAAGCCAAGGTTAAGGACGAGCACCTTGTTGTATGACATTTCTTCTAGTATTTTACCCTTGTCTTTGTCGATTTGACCAAGGAATTTGTTATATGGAGCTGTATTTATGAGATTTTGGTAGTAGATCTTTTCATTAGCGTCAGTAATGACGTATTTCTCATTCGTATTAACTTCGACAACCTTAGTGTTCAGCTTGACCTTATTCGCGTCAATTTTTGAATATAGTTTGTCGATAAAATACTGAGTACCCTTTTTTAAATAAAGGAAACTATCGTTATATGATGTGTTATTCTGGACTTTCATGTTGCGGATAATCGCATCAAAATCGGCATAAGGGAAGAAGCGGCCCATTGCATCTTTATCGAGCTTTTTAAGATCAATAGCGTATAACTTCTCGTTGTATGGACGTAGAAATTTTTCAACAATGCCTGTTCCAAACTTGCCATAAAGCATATCTAGGAAATTATCGTAAGTTTCTTTCTCTTCTTTTGTGTAGAGATCGTATAGACACTCAATAAACTCATCTTTTTCAAGTTGATGAATGTTAGTTTGAAACGGATAATCTATAAGGGCATCTTTATAATAGATTTTTGTTACTTTTTTACGTTCGATGATTTCGTCTGGCTCGACGAGTGATAAAAATAGTTTTTTAAACTCCTCAGTCTTAAAATGGTAGAAGTGTCCGGCGTAATCCCAGACGTACCTAGAGTTTTTAATCGTGCGACAATATCCACCAATCTCGCTCTCTTTTTCAAGAATCAAATAATCATCCTTAAGATAATTAGCGACTGTTAGTCCTGATATTCCTGTGCCAATGATGAGATTCTTTACTTTATTTTGGGTCATTATTTTCTCCTTTTGGCTCTTATTTATGTAGTCGTTGGGAAACTTTTTTTAGTATATTATCTGCAAAAACGATTCGTCCCCGTGTTGTTCGATGTAGCCTTATGATCTTTCCTGCAATTTCACGGTCGTAGTAGTAGGTTGGAAATTCTTTTAACTTTGAATCAAACGATAAAAATTTATGTTTGTTGTTAAAATATTCCGTCGCAACATAGTACTGAGTTTTACACAAAGGAAGTATTAACTTATTGATAATATATTCCCGCTTGTTTGGCGTGATTGATTCGCTACGTTCCTCGAGTTCCTTGAGCAGTCGGAGAGAAACCTTTTCGTGGTGAAAGACATTTCGAGCGAACGATTCCTTTGACATCGATTGACCTTCGCGACCTAGGTAATAATTATATATCGTAAGAGGATAATATGTAACCGTCTCGGCTTTTGCGTATATGATAAAGTTATACTCCATATCCACATAAAAACAGTTTTCATCAATCATGAAACCAGCTTCCTTTAGAAGGCTTGTCTTACATGTTGTTGTAGGCAGTAGTGGGCCCCATTCACGAAATCCATATATGCCAAAGTTCATTTGCTCTAGATGATATTGGTATCCAGGGTTCATGAACTGGTAGTATTTTTTGTAGCGTCGAGTTGCCGATACGGCGTAGTCTTCGACTAAATCTGTAAGTATGATATCGCTATCTTCGTTTTCAAGTATATTAATAAACTTTTCGAATTGGTCGGTTATGTAGTAGTCGTCACCATCGAGTAGGCGAAAATATTTACCTTTTGCTTCGCGTATTCCAGCGTTTATTGTAGACCCGTGACCGCCATTTTCTTTGTCGATAAGGCGAACTATTGGAAGCTTTGCGTTAACTGTTGTTAGCTTTTCTAGCTCACGAGCTATTTTTGCGGTGTTATCTTTTGAACCGTCGTTAACGATTAGAACTTCTATTTTATGTGATAATTTATGATTAACTAGTGAGAGTACGCTGTTACGAAGGAACTTCTCAACATTGTAAGAAGGAATGACTACTGTTAGTAGAGGTTCTTTTACGCGCTCTTTATACTCGTAGGGTTCGAAGGCGCTTTTTTCTAATACCAGTTTGAGATTAGGATCGATGGTGTGCTGAGGATCACGGTTCGACAAGACAGATTCATGAATCTCTTTGGTGAGATTAGAGAACGCGTTATCTTGAGAGATGACGCCTTCAACAATATCGGCCGCTTTACGAAAATCTTCTGTTTCGAAGTACAGGTTAAGAGATTTATTAATATCTTCTACGACATCGCCATTTGGCGATGTGATGACTACAAGGCCGGTTAGTGCTGCCTTGGCGGCTGCGTCAGACTGGCGACCTTCGCGATTAGCAAACAGCCCAATGCCATTTTGACGGTAGATTTCAGCTGACTCCTCCTCGGTAGGGTTGTACTTGTGGATGTGTATATTTGAAAAATTCCTCAATGGTGCAATTAGTGTGTCGTGCACGTTGCCGTCTCCATAAACGGATATATCAAGCTTGTCAAAAAATGGCCTAGTGCTAAGTTCTAGTATGGTACGGATATCGATGTCAACTGAATAACTGTTGATGTTATTAAAATCTCGAATCATGCAGATCTTTTTTGCTATAGCAGCCGAACGCTTCTTGTAGGCAAAAAGCTTTGTATCTATTGTTTTGGGAATAATAACGGCTTTTTTAAAGACTGTATCGATTAATTTTTCAGCAGTGTCTTTTGCGCCTCTCGATTGAAATACCCAGGTTGTGTTGGGGTTGTTACTGTAATGCCTGATGGCGATATCTTTTTCGGTGTAGATCGCTTGAAGTTCTGGGCTAATGATCGGATCATTAACGAAATACGGTTTATTATATGCACCAGACGATCGGTATGAGGTATCTTGCCTGTCTGCGTATATATATATTGCCGTATTTGATAGATCTGTTGCGTCTAGTAATTGAGCGTATGCTTCATCAAGAGAGTAAATGATTATTTTAGAATATCTTTTTACCTGTAGTAGGCTCCGTACTTCGTTATATCCGGTCTTTGTGATATTTACACCATCGAGGCTATAATAGTCAGTTATATTTAGGTGGCTCAGATTGATAATTGCAACGTCTACATTTACTTGGTGGTCTTTATAGGACTGTATTATCGCATGTAAACCTGCAGGGTCGGTATCCGAACTTTTTTCTGGATAGCTGGGTGCAATAACCAATATGTCACTAGTGAATCGATTATTGATTATTGATTCTTTTTGTTCCTCTATCTTAATCGCCGCATCTTTTACATTGACTACACTGTTCGCTGGGACAACGAGGGCTAATATGTAGAATTTTCTTGTATCGGAAAAGAGGTAAGTGTGGTTGGCTGTGATTCTATGTTGTGTTTTAAGTTTTCTATCTAATAATCTAAACGTGCAGTCGCTACCACTGACAACTTTTGTTGTTGAAGTAAACTTAATGACTTTATTTTTAGTGTAAATTGGTTTTGAAAAAATATATCTCATTGGTTGAGATGTACGGTTTGTTAATATGAGGCCTTTTTTGGGTATCGAACCTATATATGGCTTAAACTTTGATCTCTCTAATAAGGCTCGTGACATAATTCTCATTTATACTCCTGTGACTAACGACTAAAAGCTGATACTAATATTATACCATCATGGATAGAATAGGGTAGCTTTGTATGGTATATATACCGCTATGGCTTATACTAAATATTATGAATTATAGTATTAGGAAGGTTGTAGGAGTTTAATGACGATTAACTTAGATCAATTAAGTAATAGACTAAGCAAGCATAAAACATTATTGCTATTTATTATGGTTGCAGTGTTTGTGGTTTTAGCTAACTTATTAGTAATGCACTATATCAATACCGAGAAAAATGTATACTATTGGGACAATTCTGCCTATTGGACGTCTGCTATTGCCTTATTGCACTCTTTCGAGACTAGCATACGAAGTGGCCTAGCTATCACGATACAAAGTCTTCAGACGGATTATAATTATTTACCAATTTTACCAATCGTTCCTATCTTGAAGGCTTTTGGCATCAGTCGTTTAACATTTGTTCTGGCAATCGTAAACCTATATGTCATACCGACTACTATTATTGCAGTATGGTTATTTCAGAACCTATTTTACAAAAAAGCTAGTGGTAAATTTTTGGCTATGGCTTTATTTGCAATCTTATTATTTCCTTCCTTATTATTGCCAGCCTTAACGGGGCAGGTTGATGCGGTCGGCTTGCTGGTTATCGCTGTAATTCTTTTAGTTTTTAGCAAAATGGATTTCACGAAGTATAGCCCAATTTTTAGTGTGGCGCTGGGCACGTTAATGTGTTTACTTGTTGTGTTGCGTCGTTGGTATAGTTATTGGGCGATTGGGGCGGTTGTTGTGCTTACCCTGGTTGTAATATATAGACTAGTTAAATCTAGCGGTTTTAAGTTAGATAAAACATTCCTGAAGATGTTTGTGGGTCCATTTTTAAATATGATCACAATCGGTCTTACATCTCTAGCTCTGATGTATTTCTTATTTAACCATCTGTTAGCGGCCTACACTATAAACTATAGTGATTTGTACTCGGCCTATAAAGACGGTGGCCTATTGAGCCAGGTGGTGCGTTTTGGGTATTATTTTGGTATCGTACCAATTATTATCATGCTGTTTGGTTTAGCTATAGCATTTTTTGATAAACGCTTTAAAAAAAGAAGGATAATCGCAGCCTTCTTTGCGATGCAGACCGTATTAGTATTCTTGCTATTTATAATCACTCAGAACTTCAGTGCTCATCATTACTATCTATTGTTACCGCTGTTCATATATTCATATTTAGTGGTAATTACATATATATTACAATCTAACAAAAGGGTTATATTGGGGGCTATACTTTCTGTAATTATCGTTCTGTCTTTTGTTAACGCCTTTGTATCGACAAGCAGGGAGTCGACAGCCCATTTATTATTGGGTGAACAAAACTCACCAGTTGTCAGAAAAGATATATCCACACTGAAGGACTTAGTCGCCTATGTTGAAGCTGTAAAGCAGCCAAGTGATACAACCTATATTATATCGAGTTCGGATACATTCAACGACAGCCTACTTAGAGATGTTGATCTGCCTAACCGATTTATTGATAATATCCTTACGGTTTCACATGTTGATAAGCGAGACGGTTTTCCAAATGGCTTTTTTGGGGCTAACTATGTTTTAGTTGCCAATCCTGTACAGTACCACCTGACGGGCGGGCAAGGCCAAATGGTGATTACCGTCTTGGCCGATGCAGTTTTAAGTGGCAGTTGTGCTAATTTAACTAAACTGAAAGAGTTCAGTATTGATAACGGCGTTAAAGTGGAAGTCTTTAAGCGTACGGGTAAGTATGACGAAGCTTTTGTGAGTACACTTAGAAGTATATTTAAGAAAGAATACGGAAATTACCCTAATCTTTACGATATAAATCAGCAATAAATAATTGAATTTGCCGGTCGTTAGTGTTGTTATTGACGTTACTTTATGTGTTATTATAGTAATAAGGTTAACCATGATGAAAATAAAAAAATCCGCAAAAATAAAACAACCTATAATAGTCACTATTGTTATTGTTGTCATTGTTGCGGCTGGCTATATGCTTTATGCTAGCTATAATCACCTTCCACCCTTTCAGTCTTCAAGTCCTTTGCCTGGAGATTATACTATTAATCAACAGAAATCAGATACAGAGAAGCAACAGATCCAAAAGCTTAAAGATGATCCGTCCCAAAAAGTCGTAAATCAACAGACAGATACACCTTCGACGCCAGCCGTAGATCCAGCGTCAAACAAACAAGTTGCCTCGGTTGTTATTACATATGCATCAATTCAAAATGAAACAGTTTCAGTTAGTGGGTTTGTTTCGAATGTTGCAGAGGATGGTGGTACCTGCACCTATACGTTCACAAAAGACGGTCTAGATGTTAAAAAAGTATCTAGCTCGATGTCGAATCCAACATCAACCACCTGTTCGACTCTTAATTTCCCTGCATCTCAACTAACAAGCGGCGTATGGACTGTTAAGCTCGTATACAGCTCGACGTCTAGTTATGGTGAATCTTCTTCAAAGGATATAACAAAGTCATGAGATTTAAATGGCGAGTATTAACGGCGTCTATATTTACCATGATGTTTATGTCGGTTTTGGGCTGTACTCAAACTTATGCCATCAACCCTGCGGACTTTAATCCTGGTAGGATTATTGACGATGAAGTTTTTTATAACAAAGATGCGATGAGTAATGTTGCTGAAGTTCAAAATTTTATCAATAATCATACGCCAACCTGTGATACATGGGGCACCCAGCCTTCTGGCTACGGTAATCTGACGCGTGCCCAGTATAATCAGCAAATTAAAGGTTGGGCTGGTCCACCTTATGTTTGTCTGCAGAATTATTATGAGAATCCAAACACTGGTGAAACTTCATTTGAAAAAGGTGGAGGTTCTTTTAGTGGCGGGGAAAGCGCAGCCCAGATTATATATGATGCAGCCCAACAATATACGATCAATCCAGAGGTACTTCTGGTCACCATTAGAAAAGAGTCGCTTAATCTTTTCTCTGACGACTCGCCACTGAAGTCTCAATATAAGTATGCTATGGGTTATGCCTGTCCAGATAGTGGTCCAAATTACTCTGCATCTTGCGTTGATTCAAAGTCTGGTTTTTATAAACAAGTTACTCTTGCTGCTTGGCAACTAAGACACTACTACGAAAATATGGGTTCTTATAATTACGCACCTGGGCGTATCAATACTATTCAATATGATACCAATCCATCTTGTGGGACTAGGGATGTATATATTGAAAACTACGCAACAGCTAGTTTATATATCTATACTCCATATACACCCAGTGTCGCGTCTTTAAATGCATATCCTGGACAGACATCTAGTTGTGGATCATACGGAAATCGTAATTTTTGGTATATGTGGCAAGAATGGTTTGGGTCGCCATACGGAAATATAAAGGCGACACCGCTTACGGTCAGTGCTTCTGATGATCTGGGACAGAGATTTGTTGGCGATAAAATAACCGTTAGCTTTACTGTGAAGAATCTAGCTAGTAGGCCGTATACCTTTAAAGAGATTGGTATTGCTGGAAGGGATAGCGCTTGGCAGAGTACGGCGGCTATATTCTATGCAAACCTCACCTTACAGCCTGGCGAAAGTCGTGTTGTGTCTGGCGACGTAACATTGCCGACGGAAGGTGAGTATAAATTCTTCGTTAGTAGTATCGGGCAGGGTGAATCTGACTGGAAAGAATGCTTTATTAATCAATCGCAAAGCACGTGCTATAACCCTTATGTTGTTCAGACAAAACCAGAAAAACATTTTCAGTATACCAATCAGGGTTCTGTAATTCGAAAATCGGATAAATTAGGTGTGAGCTATACGGTGACAAACCCTAGTCAAATATATAGCTTGAAGGATTCGATTAGTAAGATAACTTTATGGGTAGACGGTAATGCTCGTGGTCAATGGAATGATAATACCGGCGTTATTGCGCCAAATGGAACCGCAACGAAGACTTTTTCTTATAATATACCTAGCGACAGTAAATCATTAACTAACTATCAAATTTTTAATGCATTGGATGAGACCGTATTGCCTTTATTTACAGTTAAACCCGACATAACTCTAACCCAAGGGCTATCGCTATCAACAGCTAGTCCAAGAGCCCTAGACGACGTTACTGGATCATTCAAGGTCAAGAATAACTCTCAAGTGGCGATCACGAGGAATGAACAACTCTGC
>CAIUMO010000027.1 GCA_903900345.1 uncultured bacterium
GCGATAGGCCTTTTTTATCTCATCATCAGAGGCACCTTTTTGGATACCTAATACTTCATAATAATCACGTTTTGTCATCAATACTATTGTATAAAATTAGCACTCTTATTTCAAGAGTGCTAATGTGAATAATTTTCTAGGAAAAAGGCAGCCGAGTTTGTGTTCAAACTCAGACTGCCAGTACCTCACTCTTTTTTTGTGGCTTCGGCAATCAGGCCGTCCGCCTCGTAAACAACCCAAGACATCATAGTTACCCAGATGCCAGCGTTGATTACGCCAATAATAACTGCATTTACTATGCCACTTGGTGGCACTAGAATTACAATTATTATAACGGCAATGGCTACACATTGTATGGCCATTTTGGCTTTGCCCGCCCAACTGGATGCCACAATGACACCCCGTTTTTTAGACATGTATCGCTGGATTGACACCCAGACTTCTCTGACAATAACTACCGCCGTGAAGTCCAGCAAATGCGGAACTTGATGGTCTATTCGGCATAATGCCAATAGTGTAGTAATTATCAAGACTTTGTCCACTAACGGATCTAATATTTTACCAAGATCAGTGACCTGGTTCATTAGTCGCGCATAGTAGCCGTCTAAAAAGTCTGTCATCACAACCAGCAAGAAAAATACAACAGCACCCCAACGACTATTGTCGTTAAAAGGGATGTTCAAAATAAACAACGCAGGTATCCAGCTAAGAGCCAGCCTGGAAATTGTTATTTTGTTGGCAAAGGTTAACCTTAGCCAGTATAACCAAAACTTGTAAATAGTTTTCATTTAGCACCTCTTTTAGTGTCTAAAGTTATAAAAGTGAAATACAACGTCACATTTCTGCGACGTATACCGCTATTATATACTAAACACCAGATTTTTCAATGGTTCATTAGCCATGATTTTTGGGTATTGAAAAGGGTCAGACAGTTGCTGACCCTTTGTTTTTCGTCCTTTAACTAATTTCTGGTTTTGCCTTACATCGCGCATTGGCGACGAAATTTACGATTGTACCTTTTACGGCAATCGTAATAAGACTTACCAGCAAACACCACCGACAAAGGCATCGGGCATAGGGTTAACCATGGCCATACTCCTTTGTAAGCGAACAAAAAACTTGCAATCAATAACGTCATGCAAATTCTTTTTAAAAAATCGCTTTTTGATTTATATACCTCTTCTCCGTAATTGACGGCTGTTATCTTGTTTTTACAAGTTAACAACTCAAAAACAATTACAAGAGTCGAGATGGCATAAATCGTATACGATGGATGCACGATGCAAATAACTATTAGTACCGGTATCGATAATAGATTACCAACAATTGGAGTTAAGTAATGTTCAAGATGAGAATCTCGAACTCTCTCTTTCCCAAAGTAGTTTTTTCTAAAATCAATCGTACTGGCACCAACAAATACAAATGCAACAATACATCTGACTGCCGTACTGATTGGGTCTACTAAGATTAGTAGACTCGATAAAAGGACAGCAGCAATCAGTCCGATCGAATACAAAATGACTGGTTTCGAACAATCATTTTTTAGAGCGGCCAAACTAAACATAACCACCTCGTGATTAAAATTGTTAATTAAATTAGTAAGAACTTACCGCAATTACTGCAGCATGGTTGATAATTATATATAAAAACATATTATTTTACAATGGGCAAACAAAAGCAGTTATTTTTGGGCATAATAATAGAGGTCGGGCTGTTGCCGGACCTCTATTTTACTATTTTTCTCATCTGCTAATACTCTGAATGTTTCATTCTACAAATCTACCCATGACACAGGTTATAAAAAAGTAAGAAACATTCTGAATGCGTGTAGTATAAACTCTGACGTAATCTATCCAGGAATATAATTCCGAAATAAAAGTCAAAGCCATAAACAACGTCTTAGCACCTTCCCAAACTCCAGGTGGTAACAACAATAAAGCTATTGTTACCGATAAAGCCAACGTTTTGACCTTGCCTGAATCAAGAACCTTTGCGTCTTTACCTTTTCGAATAGTTATAAACTGAATTACAGCTATATCTATTTCCCGAACAGTGGTAAAAATTGCAAACGCCCAAATTATGGGACTGCTATTAGATAAACAGATTGCCAATAGAATAGCGCTTGAAAAGATCTTATCAACAATAGGGTCCAAAAATGTCCCCAATCGTGTAATTAGATTTCTTTTTTTAGCAATATATCCATCAAGGTAATCTGTAGCAGCCAAAAAAGCCACAAAATACAACATTGTCCATTGCATAAGTATCCTACTTTCGTAATCCCAATTAACTGAGTTTACTGCAATAGGAATCCAACAAAGCAATAGTCTTAACAATGTAATTAGATTAGGCAGTTTTGACCAATCTTTTTTTACGTCTTCCCAGCCAATAACCATAAAGCCTCCGCTTTATTAAGTTGAGAGAAAAATAATAATTATAATGTGCTTACCTCGATCCATCAGGAGAGGTATTAGATTAAATTATATATAAAAACATATTTTTTACAATGGGCAAGGTTGATTTGGCTATTAGAATATAGCTAATGGAATGTGGCAATTAATCTCAGATGCTATCTTATGATTGCCCAATGCCATATTCAAAATTCCAATAGCTATTAGCTACTTATTGCTATATTCCAATAGCCATATTCCAATAGCCTCCAATACATGGATTAGGCAGTTTTGGCATAGAAAAAGAGCCACCAAAAATGGCAGCTCTTTTAAAATTAAACTATCTACTACTACTTCTCGTCGACAACTTCACCTTCGACAGGTTCGTCATCTTTTTTGGCTTCACCTTCAGCAGGCGCTGCCTGCTCCTTGGATGCCTGTTCGTACATCTTGGCACCAATTGGCATGATAGCGTCGTTTAAAGCGTTGGCGGCTGATTCCAGCTCGTCTTTATCTTCGCTGTGTTCATGCTTTTTAGCTTCTTCGATAGCATCAGTGATGACTTTTTTGTCTTCATCGCTGATCTTGTCTTTGAATTCATCTGGCATTTTACCAGCTTGGTAAATAGCGCTTTCTAGATGGTTGCGAGCATCAATTGCTTCGCGTTTTTTCTTGTCTTCATCAGCGTGCATCTCGGCTTCTTTTTGAGCTTTTTCGATGTCTTCTTTGCTAAGGTTACCACTGTTAGAAATCGTGATACTTTGCTCTTTGCCAGTACCTTTATCTTTGGCGGTAACGTGCAAAATACCGTTGGCGTCAATGTTGAATGTAACTTCAATTTGAGGCACACCACGAGGTGCAGGTGCAATTCCGTCCAGTGTGAATCGTCCAAGTGACTTGTTATCACGGGCTAATTCGCGCTCACCCTGTGTAACGTGAATTTCAACTTGTGGTTGGCTGTCAGCAGCCGTACTAAACGTTTCAGATTTAGATGTTGGGACAGTCGTATTGCGTTCGATTAATTTAGTTGCAACACCACCCATGGTTTCAATACCAAGGGACAATGGAGTAACGTCCAGCAGCAAGACGTCTTTAACGTCGCCGGCAAGCACACCACCTTGAATAGCAGCACCAACGGCCACAACTTCGTCTGGGTTGACGCCTTTTAGCGGTTCTTTGCCAAAGATAGCTTTGACCTTTTCGACAACTGCTGGCATACGAGTCATACCACCGACTAGGACTACCTCATCGATTTGTTTAGCAGTTAATCCAGCGTCTTTCAACGCCTTTTCAACTGGTTCAGCCAAACGATTAATTAGATCTGACACTAATTCCTCTAATTTTGAACGAGTCAATTTGTATTCAAAATGTTTTGGACCATCAGCATCAGCTGTCAAGAATGGCAGGTTAATTTCGGTTTCGTTAGTAGTTGAAAGTTCTTTTTTAGCTTTTTCAGCTTCGTCTTTTAGACGTTGCATGGCAGCCTTATCAGATTTCAAATCAATTCCCTGTTCGTTTTTAAAGACTTCTAGGAAGTGGTTAACGATACGGTTGTCAAAGTCTTCGCCACCCAAATGCGTATCGCCGTTGGTTGATTTAACTTCAAACACGCCATCACCAAGTTCAAGCACCGAAATATCGAACGTACCACCACCAAGGTCGAATACGGCGATTTTTTCTTCTTTTTTACTTTCCAAACCATAGGCCAGTGCAGCTGCGGTTGGTTCGTTAATAATTCGTTTTACTTCTAGACCTGCAATTTTACCAGCATCTTTGGTGGCTTGACGTTGAGCATCATTAAAGTAAGCCGGAACAGTAATAACGGCTTCGGTGACTTTTTCACCCAAAAAGGCTTCGGCATCAGCTTTTAATTTAGACAAAATCATAGCTGAAACTTCTTCTGGTGAATAATTTTTGTCACCCAATTTAATTGCTACGGCGTCGCCGTTTTTTACGATTTCGTATGGCATAATATCCAAGTCAGTTTGAACTTCGCTGTCACTAAACTTGCGACCGATCAGACGTTTAACACCATAAATAGTGTTTTTGGCATTTGTGACGCGTTGACGTTGAGCAACTTGCCCAACTAAACGTTCGCCGTTTTTGTTAATCGCAACAACACTTGGTGTCGTACGATTACCTTCGGCGTTTGCAATAACCTCTGGTTTGCCAGCTACCATGTATGCTACGGCGCTGTTAGTTGTACCTAGGTCGATTCCAATAATTTTACCCATAATTTATATCTCCTATTTATTATCTATCTTGTATTAATTTTAGCACTCTAGTGCCTAGATTGCCAATGTATTCATTGTAAATTAATTAGCACTCGTATGTCAAGAGTGCCAAATTGGAATATAGAATATAGCTATTGGCTATTGGCAGAGCTACAGGTTCGCCATATTCTAATAGCCAAATTCCAATAGCTGCAACAGCACTTCTCGAGGAC
>CAIUMO010000028.1 GCA_903900345.1 uncultured bacterium
GCTGCAATACTAGTGGTTCTATGGTTACTGGGATTTACGCTGAGTATAGGTGGAGGACTAATTCACATTCTTATTGTGATCGCTCTCATCGTCTTTATTTATGATATGATAACTCGACGACGAACCACTGTATAAGTTCCAGTTAACAATTTCGTGCTGCTAACTGATACATTAGGCGGAATCGTGATTTGGCCAAGTAATCAAACTATATTACAATTTTACTGAAACACGACCGCTAACCCCAGCCATAGAAAAAGTCCTAGGTTTTTAATCCTAGGGCCTTTTCTATATCTTGGGGTCGGGTTTCGGACCACCGTTTTTCGCTTTAGCGAAAAAGAAGGGGGTTCGGCGAAGTGAATGAAGCGAAAAAGTGTTTACATTTTTTCGTGAATGAGCGGAGGAGCCAGCTTGCTGACGATCTCCCTCTATTGGCTAAAACTATCAGAAAATAATACCTCTCGAGGAACGTCCTGTAGTCCGAACCCTAATCTATTAAAAGATCAGCGAGTATAATAAAGACGAAGGGGGTTACGATGAAAATAGGAGATGATACTATGAACACAGCAGGCCAATCTAAAAATATAGATCGTTAATCTACTATGAAAAATCCGGCATATTTTCAAGGTAAGTATCGCAAGAGACGGTATTTTGAAGGCTGGTACTTTAAGTGCATCAGCGCAGATCGGAAACATGCGATTGCGATCATCCCCGGTATGGCTATCGATCCCCAAGGTCGCCGTCACTCATTCATTCAGGTGATTAATGCCGTCTCAGGGAAAACCTGGTACCATCACTTTCCATATGTTGATTTTCATTCACCTAAAAATCGTTTTGAAATTCGTATTTCCAAAAACACGTTCAATTCGGACGGATTAGTAATGGATATTAATAACGAAGAAGGCCGTATTAGTGGCCAGTTGTCCTTTACGGATATACATAAGTTCCCAGTCAATTGGTATAATCCGGGAATTATGGGTCCTTTTACCTATATTCCTTTCATGGAATGCTACCATGCAATCATTCATTTACAACATAAGTTAAGTGGCACTATCGAGCTCGACGGCGAGATCCTAGATTTTACGGACGGAGTTGGTTATATTGAAAAAGACTACGGACGCTCCTTCCCTAGAACCTATACATGGTTACAAGCAAGCCATTTTGGGTCCAGCGATCAATCTTTTGTTTTTTCTCGGGCACAGATACCATTACTTGGTGGGGAGTTTTCGGGCTTTTTCGCGTACTTCACCGATTTCAGTAATATTACAGTTTGTTTTGCTACGTATAACCATTCCAAATTTATTGACTGGCAGGTGGACGCCGACAAACGTACGTGCTCAGGTCTATTAACGGGACCCTCTGGGATGCTATCGTTTAAAGCGAAGATGTTAGGAGGTGGGACTCTCCGGGCTCCAATTGATGGCCTCATGGATAGGGAAATTATTGAAAGTATCACAGCTCAAGTATCAATCAAAATCACTAACCGTCGAGGACAAATTATTTTTCAGGGGATGAGCAATCAAACTGGCATGGAAATATGCCTGTAGGCTACAGTTTCGACGCCAACCTTTGTCTGTTATATTAGTTGCATGGATAAAAAACTGAACATAGATAACAAAGAGGCGAATCAAAAATGCCTAAATGAATTAATTACCAGAATTCAAGATATTGACGATACCGCTCAGGTTGGAATTATTGCCGCTCAAGATATCATTGATATAGTAATTGACAATCTGGGACCAGAAATATACAACAAGGCGATTTTTGATACCAACAAATTATTTCAAGCTAAATTTGAAGATTTGAAATACGAAATTGAAGAGCTAAAACGATAATTAACCGCTCAAAATATGCCTCTAGAGAAAAATCATCTGAGGCTCACTTTTCTGTCATGTTAGAATAGATACAGATGAAAATTATCATTAATCTTATTTCAATCGCACTATATTTGTCTGTGGGTATTATTAGTTTCAAGATGGCGATAAGTAATTTATTTGCCAGTGAATATTTAGGCTTTCACAAAAATGTCACGAAAAAAACCTGGACTGATATTGATCAGTCGATGCAATATGTAGTTATCTTTCTGATGCGTCTGACCGGATTGGGCTTTTTGATGACGTCAATTCTGCTGACTGTTTTTCCAATTGTTAATTATTTTACACCTAGTTTTATTGGTACATATTTAACACCACTTGTGGCGTTAGTATTTTGTTTTGGACTGTTTGTCAGTAATTATTCACTGCATAAAAAAGCAGCTGCCAGCACACCATGGCAGGCTTCGTTAATCGCCTCTGGTATGATATTGGCCAGCCTATTGCTGTCTGTTACTGCGAATATTATTCATTAAATCAAGGGGTTACTATTGTCGTATAATGTCATAATGACTCAACAAAATTCCCAAGGCGTAATTGGTAGCGACAAATCATCTAATCGACGGACGGATTATCTATACAGGATATCTTTGAAGGGACTGATTCGTAACGAAAAAGGTGAAATTCTTGTCGTCAAAGAGGCCAATCGAGGCTGGTGGGATCTGCCCGGTGGTGGCATGGACCATAACGAAGATATCAAAACAGCATTAGCCCGCGAGTTGAAAGAAGAGGTTAACCTGGAAGGTGACTTTACTTATCGCATCATCGATATTGATGAACCT
Organism: uncultured bacterium; assembly: GCA_903900345.1. Taxonomy (GTDB): domain Bacteria; phylum Patescibacteriota; class Saccharimonadia; order Saccharimonadales; family Saccharimonadaceae; genus UBA1547. The sequence continues at coordinate 2,651 of CAIUMO010000028.1, forward strand.
GCCTATCTGAACGCCCACGACTTTTGGCAAGTACGCCTAATATTCGAGATAAAACCAGAAGTCATGGAATTTAGCGTCGGCGAAGATGGCGACGAAGTTGCATTTATTAGTCCACAGGATTTTGAGACCTTAGAAGACAGAATAAACCAACGTTTTGTAAGATATTACAAGCACTTATAAAATCTTATTCCATTTCTGACATTTCTATGATATAAGTAGCTTTGAGTGGTAATATTATAAGTTATCTGGGAGGTTACTATGAGCAAGATTCAATCAATAAAATTAATGTTCGTAACTGGTCTATTTGCGGCAGTCTCAATATTGTCTATTGCGATGTCGCCAAGCGCGTTAGCTGTCAGCTGTTCTGGCAACGGCTGTAACGGTACAAATCCTTATACAACCGGATGTAGTCAAAATGCCTTTCTAGTGGCTCGTTACTATTTTGCCGACGCTAGGAACGGCGTATATTTCATTTATCCAAACGATATCGAATTGGATGTTTATTATTCACGATCATGTGGAACAAACTGGACAAGGGTCACAAAGAATCCTTATGGTGGCAATACACGCAAAGTTGTATCTTTGGCTAACGCACCAGGCACCACATTAATAGAAAACGACTACGGTTACAGCGCAAGTTACAGTACGCAACTATACGCTCCAGGTTCAACTCGCATTTTGGTTTCAAGCTATCTATATGATACTGCCGGCAACGCTAGAGCCTACGTATTAGCAAAAATCTTGTAAATATACCGTAAATTTGATTACAATAATTAAGCTCCTTGCCAGTTTTTTGATGTTATACTTAGTCAAAGAAATATATGTATAAGTATTATGTCGATAGCAACCAGCAGCTAACGCCAACAACTTTATTGTTGACGCTTAAAAGATACCCATCTGCCAGAATATTTTCGTTCCAACCAGGGCAATATGCGGCGATTAGCTTTACTCATAACGGACGGCCAACACCGGCACGTTGCTTTTCAATTGCCAGTTCGCCGACCGATCAAAGCATTTTGCAATTTAGCATTCGCCTGAAGGGTCGCTTCACCAAGGCCTTACTTGACCTAAAAGAAGGCGACAAGGTTAATGTTCGCGGACCATTCGGAGCTTTTGTTCTAGATGCCGATCGCGATAATAACGTCGTGATGATAGCTGGTGGTATCGGTATAGCACCTTTTATGAGTATGATTCAATACGCAGCAACTATTGAGTTATCAAACAAAATGAAACTAATTTACAGCTTTAGTAACCAGGACGACGCACCATTTGTTGATCAGATTATTGATTTTGATAAAAATAATCCAAATTTTAAAGCAAGTTTTGCCGTCGGCAATGGGCCAGTTGATAAATTTAATGGATACGAAGTTAGTAATGGCAGAATAACAACTGAAGTAATTAATAAGATTGTTGAAAATAACTATACTAACAAAAGCTTCTTTATTTGTGGACCGCCACCTTTTATGAATGCCATGTCGAAGATATTATTCGATAAAGGGGTGCCTCATGACAACGTAATGACCGAGGCTTTTAGCCAAGGCCCTCATCATCAAACCGGCAAATTACGCAGCTGGCCAAATAATATATATATGCTTGGTGCTGTCGGCGTAGCTATCGCCAGTTTGGTGATTATGGTAAAAGACCTACTAGAAACTTTGCCGACGTCCGGCTTTTCAACACCATCGAGTCTAGTAGATAATTCAAATTCAACCAATAGTCGCCAATCCGAACTAGACAAATTGGTTAACGAACTGCCTGCTATTACAACGACTGCACCCTCAACTGATGCCGCTGTCAGTGCAAACGCTCAAACCAGCGCTGCTGCGTCTGTGGGCGCAAAAGTTTCAAATGCACCTACATCTGCGGCCACAACTACAGTTAATCCTACACCAGTAGTGTCGAAACCTGTCGTAACACCCACACCTACACCCAAGCCCACACCAACACCAACTCCCGCACCCTACGTACCAACCTGCACAACAACTCAAAGCGGTAACACGACATGCGTCTGAAACAAATACTTCAAACCAGACTCGCTCTTGGCGGTGATATAACTCTAGCTGTCGTAACAGATATGGATCCAGTCAATATTGATAAGTTATTTAGTCATTTATGGCGTCAAGTTTTTATGTTCGAAAGGCGTTTTAGTCGATTCTTGCCAATGAGTGAGTTGTCGATGTTTAATCGTTCGACCGGTCTTAAAACACCAATAACGCCAGAATTTAGAGAATTATTATTAAGAGCGCAAGAATACAGTCTTGAAACTGGCGGTCTTTATAACCCATTTATTACGCCAGCTTTACAGAAAATAGGCTATTTAAAGTCGGCTTTGCTAGGTCACGAACGTGATACACAACTAGACTATAGGGACCGTCGAATTGTTGACGTCAATTGTCTAGCTATAGGTGAAGACTGGGCACAAATTCCATATAAAACTGCGATTGATTTAGGTGGTTGCGGTAAAGGATATTTGGCTGACAAATTGGGGCAAATTTTGCGCAGTTATAACGTTCATGGCTATTGGCTGTCACTGGGCGGTGATATTGCGACTATGGGTTTAAATGAAAACGGCGATAAAATCACAGTTGACATACAAAATGCTAATAATTTGAATGCCACTACAGATTGGGTTATTGAATGTCCAGCTGAGCACTTTTCAATTGCGACATCTGGAACTTTCAGGCGAGTTGGACAAGATAATAAACAAGGTTGGCATCATATTATCGATCCAGCAACCGAGGAATCAGCCGTGACTGACATAAGACTAGCTACGATATGCGCCGAAACAGCGTTAAAGGCTGACATTTTAGCTTCGTGCGCTATAATATTAGGTTCAGAATTAGCACCCGCATTTTTGAAAAAGCACGGCATCAAATCAGCACTTTTACAGTGTATCGATGAAAATGGCGTGTCGTTCGAGAGACGGGTTGGAACGCTTATTCATCATATGAATTCATATCATTCAAGGGAGATTGTACATGCGTAAAGGTTTAATTATTACATTAATTTCATTACTTAGCTTGCCATTTATTCTGTTTAGTCAACCGGCTATGGCCGAGGCAACAACTGTTAACTCAAATAGTATCGTCGTTCAATCTATTCCTGGACCAACCTTGGCGCAAAAGGTAGTTGAACGGACTCAATCGTCATGGTCTTGGTATATCATACGTGGATCAGGTATTATTGCCGCCGCCGCACTAATTATTTTAATGTTGTCAGGCATAGGTTTAGTAACTGGACATACTTTTAAATTCATGGAGCCTTTGACGGCCTGGGCTTCACATCGGGCATTAGGTATAGTAATGGGCGTCTCAATTTTATTACATATGTTTGGATTACTATTTGACCACTTTATTCCGTTTAATCTTGTTAGTTTATTTATCCCGTGGGCTTCAAATTTTAAACCAGTGTCTATGTTTGGAATACAATTCGGTTCACTATATGTTGCTCTAGGAATTTTGGCATTTTACGGAACTCTGCTGGTCATCTTGACCTCATTAATATGGGTAGAAAAACGACAGTACTTATGGAAATTCGTTCATTTATTATCCTATATCGTAATGGGATTTGTGTTTTTTCACACTTTATACTTGGGAACAGATTTTACGCACGGCATAACACGCTGGCTATGGACCATGGTTGGAATTAGTATCGCTGCTGTAGGTATATATAGGCTATGGAGATCTAGGTCGATATGAAGATAAATAACGAGTTAGATCATATTTATCACTCTTCAAGGCTAAGTTTGTTTTGGGTGCTAGTATATAGTACTATAATAATTTTAATATTTTCTGGCGCTGGAATGGCTGCAACTAAGATCAGAACACATACCTTACCGACAGGGAAGATTACCCTAACTATACCTTATTCAAAATATGTCGTTGGTGAATCAATTAGTTTTACGATTAAAAATGAATACAACAGTTCGGTCTATGTATTTAATAATTGTCCGGCTGAGCCTCTGGCGGTTTATCGACAGGTTGATGGATTGTGGGTCAGACAACACGAACAAGCTTCAATAAGCGAATGCTCAGGTGAAGATCGTCAAGTTAGCGTTGCGGCTGGCGCCATAGTAGACAGCAACTTTGATTTATGGCAAAACTTATTCATCCAGCCCGGAAAATATAGGATTGTTGCCTTTGTTGAATATTATAATGCTCTACCATACCAAGAATTCGAAGTTGTCGCTGCTAGTACGGCAACTATACAACAACAAGTTGTCGTTCCGATCGTGAACACTCCAGCTAAAACAACTCAAACACCAACCATTCAGGTTCAAGAGCAAGAACAAGAAAAACAGGAACAGGCTCCATCAAGACAGTCACAGACAATTACAACTGCCGGTGGGTCTATTTCGGTTGAGTACGATTCAAATTACATTTACGTATTAAATATAAATCCCAATAGTGGTTGTCATTATGAAGGCGGGAATAGTGGCGCAAAAGTTCGTGTTAAGTTTCAATGTGCAAAGACAGAGATTGACGTCAGATTGTCGCTAAATAATGGGCAATTAATTCAAAATATCCAAACTGAATCTGAAGGTGAAGACGACTAAAGCTTACACTAGGTGTATAGTAATTATATCTAAGGAGGTACGAGCAAAATGAGATCTATCAAAGTAACAGCCCTAAGCCTAGGCCTTATCGTCTTATCAACACTAGCATTCGTAGGCGTGGCAAATGCATCTAGTTTTAAAGCCGGTGACCTGATAACCGTTGGCGCCAAGGAAACTATCGACAGCATGTTATTCACCGCTGGCAGCAACATAAACATCGCCGGAAATGTTAATGGTGACGTCTATTGCGCTGGTCAAACAATCACTATTAGCGGCTCAGTCAATGGTGATGTTATTTGCGCTGGTCAAACAATAGTGATTAGCGGCAACGTCGAAGGTAATATTCGTTTAGCGGGACAAACCGTCACATTAAGTGGAATGGTCGGAGGCAACGCTACGATTGGATCCCAGGATCTAGTCATAAACAACAAAGCTATCATTGGCCATGACTTACTGGGTGGTAGTCAAAATATCACCGTCAACGGCACAGTTGGACGAGATATCGTCGCTGGTGCAAAGACCCTGGTTGTTAACGGCCAAGTTGGACGTAATATTAATGGTGATATCAATGACATAACCGTCGGTTCAATCGGACAAATCATTGGTAACGTCGATTATATTAGTAAAAGTAGCCTTAATATTAACGACGGCGGCAAAATAGCAGGTACAGTGACTCGAACTGAACCTAAAGTAGATGAGACTAGCTATACGACAACGGTTAGCTCCGCAATTGGCTGGTTTATTTATGCGCTTATCTCTATGTTAACCTTGGCATTAGTATTGGTCGTGCTGTTTCCAAACATCCTGCACGAAGCATCAACAGAGACCACTAAAAAACCTGGACAGACAGCTTTAATCGGATTAACGGCATTTATTGTTACTCCTGCAATTATCGTAATATTATTAATATCGACTATTGGCATTCCTGTCGCAGCATTGGCTATATTGTCATGGCTAACCATTATGTTACTTGTCAATCCATTCGTTGGTTATCTAATTGGTCGTTTAATATTACCTCGATCCAAAAAACCAATTTGGCCGACCTTAGTAGGTACAAGCTTGCTGGTAATCACGTATTCCATTCCTTTCGTTGGCTTTTTGGCTGTCATTGCCGCCAATATATTCGGTGCTGGTATGGTCTTGAATCAAACAAAACGACTACTTGTTCGACATAGTACCAAGAAATCATAGCGACTGCTGTATACTAAACAGATGAAGAAAAAAACTTTGCCGATCGTCGACGTCAAACTTGACAGTATCGTTGGTGGTGGACGAGCCATCGGTACACTTAATAATGGTTGCAAGATATTTGTCTGGGGCGGACTACCAGGCGAAACTGTTAACGCCCAAATCACAAAAAAGAAGTCAAAAATGGCCGAAGGTGTAGTCACGGAAGTTCTTGAATCTAGCCCTGACCGCATTACACCGCGTGACGAAATCGGTTATTTATCGACCAGTCCCTGGCAAATTATGAATTTTGAGGCCGAGCAAAATTACAAAGCAGCTTTAATCGAAGAGGCTTATGAGCTTCACGACATCGTTCTACCAGATAAAATTGAAGTCTACAGCGATAATCAACAATACGAGTACCGCAATAAAATTGAATTTAGCTGGTACTGGAATAAAGAGTCCGAGCAGCTTGATTTGGCGTTTTTCCGTCGTGGCACACATGGCAAAATACCAGTTGACGGCACCAGCCTAGCCAATCCTGTAATTAATAAAACTGCGCTTGCTATGCGTGATTTGTTGCGTAACAAGCCAGACGTTCGTGCCTACAATCTAAAGACTCTGTTGGTTCGTTGCGATAAAAACAGCCACGTCGCCATGCAGTTATATGTCAGCGATCCTGACTTTGGTTTGTTATCTGATAATGACATTAAACAACTTGGCGTCAGTGGATTCGAGCTTATATTTTCAAATCCCAAGAGTCCTGCCAGTGTTATTACTAAGCGCTTGCAATCATGGGGCACAACTAATCTGACTGATACAATTCTAGACATTCCTTTTACATATGCAGTTGAAGGCTTTTTCCAGATCAATATTCCTGTTTATGAGCAAGCTCTGTCGGACATGAAGCAGTGGGTAATTGATAATAAACCGACTGTCGATCTATACAGTGGTGTTGGTACAATCGGCCTGACAATCGGCGGCCCAAGTGTCACGTTGGTCGAAATCAACGAACCCGCTGTAATTGAGATGAAACGTAATATTTCAGTCTTAGATCGTGAAAAAGCCGTTAAAGCTATCTTGGCACCAAGCGAAAAAGCCTTGGACTATATAGTAAAGGATTCGACAATTATCGTCGATCCACCACGAGCCGGATTGCATGAAGATGTTATTTCAAAATTACTAGAAGTTACACCTGATAGAATTATTTACTTGTCATGCAACCCAGTCACCCAAGCCCGTGACGTTGCCAGGTTAGCTGAAAAATATGGCGTTCGCTATCATCGCGGCTACAATTTCTTCCCTAGAACTCCACATATCGAACACTTGGTTATACTAGATCTTAAAAAGTAATATAGTTTAGATATTGTATTGCTATTAGTGCGTCTGCTACAATAACCTCATGAGAAAAACCACAAGTGGTTTCACTATTGTTGAACTATTAATCGTTATAGCTATTATTGGTATATTAACAACTATTGGTGTTATTTCGTTTGCAAGAGTCCAAACTAATGCCCGTGATTCA
>CAIUMO010000029.1 GCA_903900345.1 uncultured bacterium
ATTGCACCGACTTTGCTGACATTAATTGGCGAGTCGATTCCGACTGAAATGACCGGTAATAATTTAATAGAATTTAAATAAGGAGAAAATATGAAACAAAATAAAACAATCGAATCAGTTCATGCGCGTCAGGTGTTAGATTCACGCGGTTATCCAACTGTTGAAGTTGATGTCAGATTAGTCGGCGGTGCTTTCGGTCGCGCAGCTGTGCCTTCAGGTGCTTCAACTGGCGCCTTTGAAGCTGTTGAACTTCGTGACGGCGACAATACGATGTATCTAGGTAAAAGCGTATTACAGGCTGTTAAAAACGTTAATGAAGTTATCGCGCCAGTCGTTATTGGTATGGATGTTTTTGAGCAAGTTCAAATCGATAATTTGATGATTAAATTGGACGGCACGCACAACAAAGGTAAACTTGGCGCCAATGCAATTTTGGGTGTGTCATTGGCGGTTGCTAAAGCAGCGGCAAATATGTTGGGTGTAAGCTTGTATAAATATGTTGGTGGCGTTAACGCCAAAGAGCTACCAGTACCTATGATGAACATTCTAAACGGTGGCAAACACTCTGATAACAGCGTTAATATTCAGGAATTTATGATTATGCCGATCGGTGCCACTAGTTTTGCCGAAGGTTTGCGCCAATGTGCTGAAGTTTTCCATAATCTAAAATCTGTTTTAAAAGCCAAAGGTTTGGCAACGTCAGTTGGTGATGAAGGTGGTTTTGCGCCTAATCTAGGCAAAGACGAAGAAGCTTTGCAATTGATTGTTGAGGCGATTGAAAAAGCTGGTTACAAGTCTGGTATTGATTTCAAAATTGCGATTGATGCGGCTGCAACCGAAATGTACGAAGAAGCTAAAAAAGCGGGCAAGGATGGTTCATATTACTTCTGGAAGTCAAAACAATTCTTTACGACCGAAGAACTGATTAATTACTATGCCGAACTTGTCGACAAATATCCGATTATTTCACTAGAAGACGGTTTGTCAGAAGAAGATTGGGACGGATGGAAAAAGTTAACTGACAAATTAGGCAGCAAAATTCAAATTGTTGGCGATGACTTGTTTGTAACCAATACTGAACGTTTGAAAAAGGGAATTGACACCAAAACTTCAAACTCAATCTTGATTAAACTGAATCAGATCGGCACATTGACTGAAACTTTGGATGCCATTCAAATGGCAAATCGCGCTGGTATGACGACGGTTGTATCACACCGATCAGGTGAAACCGAAGATACAACAATTTCGGATTTGGTAGTCGCAGTTAACGCCGGTCAAATTAAGACTGGTGCGCCATCACGGACTGACCGCGTTGCTAAATACAATCAATTATTACGAATCGAAGAAGAATTAGGCAGTTCAGCCCAATATAACGGCGAAAAAGTATTCTTTAATTTAAAGTAAATTAAATATTTGCCATATTCTATTCGCTGTACAGCGAAGCTATATTCCAATAGCTAATTAAAGTATACTTATAATATGGCATTTGAAGATTACAAACAAAAAGACAGCGTCATCGTTGTCTATACAGGTGACGGCAAAGGTAAAACCAGTGCTGGGCTGGGTTTAATGGCGCGGGCGCTAGGCGCTGGTTTTAATGTGGCTTTTGTTCAGTTTATTAAAATGTGGGATGTCAGCGAACATCAGTTTATTCGCACAATTTCGCCTTTGTTTGATAAAAAATTAGATTTTTATAAAGGCGGATTAGGCTTTTTTGAAGCGGGTGAACTAAGTTCAAGTGCATCCAAAGAGGATCATATTACCGAAGCCAAGCGAACCTATGATTTTGCCTACAAAGCTGCGACCAGCGGTGATTATCAACTGGTGATTTGTGATGAAATCAATAACGCCGTTCATGACGGCCTGCTGGATATTACCGATTTAGAAAGATTAATTGACGATAAACATAAAACGACCAGTCTATGTTTGACTGGTCGTAATTTTCCGAAATCACTTATTAGCAAAGTTGATATTGCGTCGGATATGACTAAACTAAAACATCATTTTGATGATAAATTACTTGCGAACAAGGGTATCGACTACTAAACTTTTCGAAGTTTGGTAATACTTGACTAGTTGCCACGCGCCGACAGTGGCTGGTACTAAAATTAAGTTGCCAATTAACATGGTGCGGTAGAACGGAATTGCCATCAGATAGCAGTTAGTCAGTCCAGCCCAAGTTGCAGGGTACCAACCTTGTGCCCAGACGCCAAAGTTTGTAATGATAAAGAATATAAATGAGCTAGCTGCGGCAAATCCAATTGATGATAGGATTTGAACTTTTGGTTTATTATTTAATTTTCTTAATAACATTGCGCTGATACCAATCAAAGCGAATGAACCCCATGTATAGATAAAAATCGACGTATTGCCAATCATTAAATCAGAAATCATCATTGCGACAATAGGTACGATTACTGCTGCTCTGAACCCTAGGATAATTGCCGCCAAAACACTTACGGCCGTTATAATCTCTAAGTTGGGCGCGATTCCGTAATTGAAATTCACAACCCTCCAGCCGACAGCCAAGGCTATCAGCAGGGTAGTTAATGCTACGTATTTTAGGATGTTAGTATTCTTAGTCATTATTTTTTCCTTTTAGAAAGAACTTAATTTCCAGGTAATCGTATCAGTGCTTTTGGTGATATAGCTGCCAGCTCCAACTGATGCGGCAACGTCATTAATATTGAATGCCCAATATTGGTTGCTTGGGTTAGCGGCGACGCCATCAATTGATGTTACGTACGCCATCTCACCTGTGCCACTGGTGACTATTGTAGCATTTTGTTGCAGCAATACTAGCGCCGTAACGCCGTCTTTGCCTTTATAGGTTAAAGTGTTATTGACTAATGCGGGCTTAGTGACTTTTTCGACTACGACTGGATTTGCTACTGATACAGATCGGTTGTAATATACTCCAGTTGCAATCGCTGCGACGATTAAGACTACGGCTGCAATCGCTAAGATAATATGTTGTTTTGATATTTTTTTCATATGTTTTGTACCCTTTCACGTTATGGTGAATTATCTATTATTTTAATTTGAACGCTATTTAAATTGTTTTTAACACTTACTGAAACCGCACAACTCACATTTTTGGCAGCCTTCGATAAAGCGCAGGCTAGCTGATCCACATTCTGGGCAGATATCAGTTATTTCGGTAATTTTTTCGATTTTCTTGTCATTGAAAAGTGGAATTGTTTCGGTTTGATCGGACTCCTCAATTTCGGTATGAATCACTTTTGTGGCTTGGTGTTGTTCCATGACCTTTGCGACTGCATCGGCTAACGATCTAACACGATCAGCGCCAAAGCCAGTTGAACTTGATCCACCAATGCCACGTAATTGTGATATGACCTTTTGAGCAATTTGATCAGATGAATAGTCTGATGGAATGCGGAAGTTGAGCGATATTAGACGTCCGATGGCTTCAGCGTCAGCTGTGATATCGCTACCAGCGCGACCGACGTTAATAAAGACTTCAAAGATATTACCGTTTTCATCTTCATTAATTGATACAAAAGCTTTACCTAGTGGGGTCATAACCTTGTGAGTACGACCATTCAGGACACTTGGACGTCGTTTCAGGTCAATTCGAACAGCTGGTGCTGATTCTAGGTCTAGAACAACTTCTTCATCTTTGTCGCCAGTTTTGCCGGCTAGCTTGTCGTAATACGATGAATCTTTTTTGGTTTCAAGTACTTGTTTGTCACGACTACCATCACGGTAGATGGTAATACCGCGGCAACCAGTTTCGTGAGCTGTTAAATATGCGTTACGGACATCTTCGACGGTGGCGCTGTTTGAGAAGTTGATAGTTTTTGAAATAGCGTTATCAACATATTTTTGGAAAGCCGCCTGAATTTTGAGGTGCCATTCAGGACTAATATCACCAGCTACCACGAAAGTCTTTTTCAAATCTTCTGGAATTGAATCCATGTTTTGGATTGATCCGCCATTAGTTTGGATTTGTTCAAGTAACTCTTCGGAATACAAACCACGTTTTTTCAAAGCCGCTTCAAAATATGGGCTGCTTTGGAACATGCGTTTACCCTCGATGGTGTTTTTAGCGTAAGTCAGGGCAAATAGTGGTTCACAACCGCTAGATGTCTCAGCCAACATTGAAATTGTGCCAGTTGGAGCGATGGTTGTTCGAGCGCCGTTGCGAGGTTTGATTTCGCCTGGTTTGTCATAGTACGAACCGACAAAGGCGGGGAATACGCCACGTTGAATACCAAGTTCGACTGAGGCTGCATCTGATTCATCTTGGATGAACTTCATGACTTTTTCAGCCATTTCAACACCTTCGTCGGTATTATAGCCAATTTCCATGTCAATCAAAGCGTCGGCGAAGCCCATAATACCTAGACCGATGCGGCGAATTTGACGAACCATCAGGCGCACTTTATCAATAGGATATTCGTTCATATCTAGGACGTTATCGAGGAAGCGAACGGCTGTATGGGTTGTTTCACGCAGACCATCCCAGTCAAAATCTTTACCTTTGACGAAGAGGGCTAAATTGATGCTACCGAGCGTACAGGCGTCGTAAGGCAATAGTGGTTGTTCGCCGCAAGGGTTAGTTGCCTCTATCATGCCTAGCTGTGGAGTTGGATTGGCGCGCGAGCTGTTAATGCGATCGATAAAGATCATACCAGGATCGCCGTATTGCCATGCAAAGCGAGTTATTAAGTCAAAGACTTTCTTGGCGTTCAAACGTCCAACTTCTGACTTGGTACGTGGGTTGACCAAGGCATAGCCATAGCCAGGTGTGTCTTCGCGGCACCATTCAGTTAGTTTAGCAACGGCGGCATCGAGTCGGACATTCTTTAGATCGATGTCGCGAGTTTGATGAGCTTCACGAACTTCAGCTACAAAAGTAGTAAAGTCAAAACCTTTTTCGTAATCATCATCAAGTAATTGTTTATCAATCTTGATTTGGTCAAAGAATTCTTTGTCGGTTGTGACTGAAATATTGAAATTTGTTAATGAGAATTCGTCGAGTTTATAAATAGTAAACAACAAAATATCGGGGTGATTAAAGTGCAAAATACCCATGTTGGCACCGCGTCGAACGCCACCTTGGCGGATTGATGAAGTGATGTCATTGTACATTTGCATAAATGAGACTGGTCCAGTGGTTGAACCACCAGAAGTTGATAAAATGTCGTTTTTTGGTCTCAGGCGAGAGAAGGCAAATCCCGTACCACCGCCTGATTTGTGAATCATGGCCATATCAGTAGCAGTTTGTAAAATTCCTTCCAAATCGTCAGGCACAGGTAAAACGAAGCAAGCTGATAATTGTTGTTTTGGTTTGCCCGTATTTAGTAGCGTTGGTGTATTTGGCAAAAATTTACGTGTAATCATTAATTTGTAAAATTTTGAAGCCATAGCGATATGAGCTTTTTTGTCGCCACCGTACAAACGTTCAGCGGTTGCTATATTATAAGCGACGCGCCAAAAGAGATCTCTTGGTGACTCAATTGGTGTGCCGGCTTTGTCACGCCTGGCGTAACGAGTTCGGCCGATATACCAAGCATTTTCGCTTAATTTTGGCTCTGGTAACGTTGACGGTGTTGGTGGAATTTCTTGACCGATGGCGTGTATTTCGTCCAGTCTTTCGGCATCATTTAACTCTAGTGTTGGTTGAACCATGTCTTTCATTTAACCCTTCCTTATCCCCATATGTTGTGTGTGTGTTGTAGTATAGACGCTACATGTTGCGTATGTCAACGATAATTGTTATTATTACATTTACGCTAAATATTAAAAAGGATAAACACAATGAGAGCAACCGAAAAGTCAACTTTTGAGCAGGATGTATTAAAGTCAACAAAGATAGTTCTACTAGATGTTTGGGCGCCATGGTGTGCTCCATGTCGTGGCATGGAACCTGTTATTGAAGCCATTAGCCAAGAAACAAAAAGCTGGGCAGAGGTTATTAAATTAGACGCATCTATTGAAATGGATCTAGTTCAAGAACTTGGCGTTAGTGCCTTGCCAACCTTTTTGATTTACAAAAATGGACAGATTGTTGGGTCAACTATTGGGGCTGTTGCAAAAAATACTTTACTTAATTTGATGGAAAAAGCTAAATAGTAGCTAAACTAGACTATTGTTCTCTGCTATAATCAAATTATGGCGCGTTGACGGAACGGTTACGTGGAGCTCTGCAAAAGCTTATAAATGGGTTCGACTCCCATACGTGCCTCCAACGTGAATACGCGCGGATGGTGGAATGGTATACACGAGAGACTTAAAATCTCTTGGCTTCACAGCCTTGCGGGTTCAAATCCCGCTCTGCGCACCAAAGTAAAATAGCTTCCCTTGGGAGGCTATTTTACTTTGGTATGTAAAAATGAGATTGAACCCGCAAGGCTCTTGCGGGTGAGAACTGCCAGTGACAGTTCGCAAGGAAATCTTCCGATGGCAACTAAGTTGCCCGTCGTGAAGTTTCGGGGTCGCCGAAGGTGACCAAATCCCGCTCCGCGCACCAACTAAAATAAGTCCTTATATAGGACTTATTTTAGTTGATTACGTTTGCTATAATAATAGTGTATATATGTAATCTTAAGGAGGAAAATCATGGATGCAGTAATTTGGGTCATTTTAGGAATCGTTGTATTGGTAGCTCTGTTCTTGTGGTCGGCTTATAATTCGCTAGTCACTTTAAAGGTGCGTGTCGATGAAGCTTGGAGTGATATCACTGTTCAATTAAAGCGACGCTTGGATTTGATTCCAAATCTGGTTGAAACTGTCAAAGGTTATGCTCAGCACGAAAGTAGTGTTTTTGAGGCCGTTACAGCAGCTCGGGCTAATGCCTTGAATGCCAATGGTGTCAAAGAAACAGCTGATTCTGAAAATCAATTTGAAGGTGCTTTGAAGAGTCTATTCGCAGTTGCTGAAGCTTATCCAGACCTAAAAGCTAATCAAAGTTTCGTTGCATTGCAGCAAGAGTTGGTTGACACCGAAGACAAAATTCAAGCATCTCGCCGCTTTTATAATGGTGGTGTTCGTGATTTGAATACCAAGATCCAAACCTTCCCAAGTAATGTTGTAGCTAATTTGTTTAGCTTTAAAGGTCGTGAATTCTACGAATTAGACGCTACTGAACAAAAACAAGCCGAAAAACCTGTCGACGTAAAATTTTAATTAGGCGATTGCTGAATTATGTATAAAGCAATTGCTGCTAATAAACGTAACACTGTCCTTATTATGGCGGTGTTTGTTGGCATCATCAGCGCCATTGGTTTTGTGGTCAGTTATCTGTATGGCAACACCAATATTACTTATTATGTAATTGTTGGGGCGGTTTTGTACGCTTGGTTACAATATTATCTAGCAACAAGCTTAGCGGTGGCGATGACTGGTGCTAGACAAATCGAAAAGCGTGACAATCCGCGCTTTTATCGGATTGTCGAAAACCTAGCTATCACAACCGGTATGCAAACACCCAAGGTTTATATTATTGATGATGCTGCACCAAATGCCTTTGCGACTGGCCGTGATCCTAAGCATGCCATTGTTGCGGCTACAACTGGTTTGATCGACATGATGAGTGACAGTGAATTAGAGGCGGTTATGGCTCACGAAATGGGTCATGTTCAAAATTACGACATTCGTATCAGTATGATAGCTTTTGGTCTAGTTAGTGCTGTTGGTCTTTTGACGGATATAGTTCTAAGGATGCTGTGGTTCGGTGGCGATAATCGACGTGATAATGATAATAATTCACCAATCATGATGATTGTAGGTGTAGTAGTTTTAATCTTGGCGCCAATTATTGCGGCGATTGTTCAGATGGCGATTAGTCGACAACGTGAATATCTAGCCGATGCAACCAGTGCTATGACGACACGCAATCCAGATTCGATGATTTCAGCCCTTGAAAAACTCAAGGCTGACGGTCGTCCAATGAAACGCCAGAACAGCGCGACAGCCCATCTTTACATCTCGAATCCTCTAAAAACAGGCTTCTTTGGTAAATTATTTAGCACTCATCCACCGCTTGAAGACCGAATTAAGCGATTGCGTGATAATGCGAATAAATTCTAAACTATGATTATGAATAAGCTATTTCCAAAGACCAAAAAACGCATTAATTCGTTTTTGAAACGCCGTCCACATCGTAGCTTTCGTCGAACGCGCCGTCGTGATTTTGTTCGATCGCTAAAGTTGCCAGGTTATTTTGCCTTTACTAATTATGTTCGAAAAACCTTATGGATTAATCGTCGAACTTTTTTGTCGTTGGCATTTACTTACGCTTTACTAACAGCCTTACTGGTTGGTATTGCCTCGCAAGATACCTATAAAACATTGACTGATACATTACGTACTACCAGTGGTGGTCTGTTTGTTGGTATTTGGGGTGAAATGGGCAAGGCTAGTTTGTTATATTTAACTGCAATCACTGGTGGCTTATCGCAAAGTTTAACTGATGTTCAGCAAATTTATGCTGGCATAATTACACTACTAACTTGGTTAACGAGTATCTGGCTATTACGTAATATTCTGGCTGGCCACAAAGTTAAGGTTCGTGACGGTTTATATAGTGCTGGCGCGCCAATTCTTTCAACTTTTATAGTGGCATTATTATTCATCGTCCAGTTACTGCCGCTTGCTTTGGCCTTGATTGCTTATAGTGCAGCTTCAACTGCTGGGCTATTAGCTGGCGGTGTTGAATCGATGCTGTTTTGGATTGCGGCCAGTTTGTTAGCGGTCTTATCTTTGTACTGGATTACAAGCACAATTATAGCTCTTGTCGTTGTGACTTTACCTGGCATGTATCCATACCAAGCAATCAAAACGGCTGGTGATTTAGTTGTTGGGCGTCGCTTGCGAGTTCTGCTGAGGTTTTTATGGCTGGCGCTAACCGTCGTTATCAGCTGGGCTTTAATTATGATTCCGATTATATTATTCGATGCTTGGTTAAAGGGTCTTTGGCCGTCGATTAGTTGGCTACCAATTGTGCCAATTGCGCTACTTGGACTTAGCGCTTTGACGATAGTTTGGGTATCGAGTTATGTCTATTTGCTGTATCGAAAGGTTGTGGCCGATGATGCCGATCCAGCTTGAATCACGTGCTCGCGAGCTACGTGAATTATTAGCGACTTATAGCTACGAATATCACGTGCTTGATAATCCATCGGTCAGCGACGCTGTCTATGATAGTTTGTTTGCCGAACTAAAATCGATTGAAGCACAACATCCTGAGTTGATTACTGCCGATAGCCCAACCCAACGTGTCGGTAATGAATTATCTAGTGGTTTTCGTAAAGCAACTCACAGCTCACGCATGCTCAGCTTGAATGATGTTTTTGATCGATCAGAAGTTGAAGCTTGGGTAAAACGAACCGATAAATTATTACCAGGCAGTAGGCACGAATTTTTCACCGACATCAAGATGGATGGGTTGGCCTGTGCTTTGATTTACCAAGATGGATTATTTGTGCAAGCGATTACACGTGGCGATAGTTTTATCGGTGAGGATGTTACCGATAATGTTCGCACTATCAAGAATGTGCCATTACGATTAAGGTCAGTCAAGGGTTTTGAGCAATTTTTATCCGGACGAACTGAGATTCGTGGTGAAATTGTGATGTTGAAAAAAGATTTTGCAAAACTGAATAAAAAACGCCTGGCTGCTGGTGAGCCGGAGTTTGCTAATCCGCGTAATCTAGCAGCCGGTACTATTCGACAGCTTGACCCCAGATTAGTAGCCGAGCGCCCATTGCATTTTAGGGCTTATGATATATTACGTGATAATCCAGATGAACTACCAACTCATATTTATGCCTATCAAGTTCTCAGCGCTCTAGGTATTAACCGTAATCTTGAAGCGAGCGTTTTTGATAGTCTTGATGGCGTCATGAAGTTTATTGATAAATGGGACAAAAAACGCCAAGATTTGCCATTTAATACTGACGGTCTGGTTGTAAAAGTCAACAATCGTCAGCAATATGCCAAATTAGGTGTAGTTGGTAAACAGCCTAGGGCAGCGGTAGCATTTAAGTATGCGCCCGAGCAAGCGACGACAATTTTGCGCGACATTGTCATCAGTATTGGTCGAACTGGTGCCGCTACGCCTGTTGCGGTATTTGATCCAGTGGTTGTGGCTGGCACTAGGGTTAAACATGCCAGTTTACATAACGCTGACGAAATTGAGCGTTTGGATATACGAATCGGTGATACGATTGTCATATTTAAAGCCGGTGATATTATTCCGCAAGTTGAAAGTGTAGTTTTAAAACTAAGACCGAAAGTGGCTGCTAAATTTGATTTTGAAAAAGCTTTATCAACGCAATATCCCGAACTAGAATTTGATCGTCCCGATGGTGAAGTTGTCTATCGAGTAAAAGGTGCAACAGGTGATATCTTATTGAAACTAGTGCTAGAGCATTTTGCTAGCAAAGCCGCTTTAGATATTGATACACTAGGAGAAAAGAATGTTATCGCTTTGGTTGAAGCTGGTCTAGTTAA
Source organism: uncultured bacterium (assembly GCA_903900345.1). Taxonomy (GTDB): domain Bacteria; phylum Patescibacteriota; class Saccharimonadia; order Saccharimonadales; family Saccharimonadaceae; genus UBA1547. The sequence goes on from CAIUMO010000029.1 coordinate 10,480, forward strand.
CGACCTGGCTGATATCTATACAATTGCCAAGGACCAATTATTACAGTTGGATAGATTTGCTGAGATATCTGCTAGTAAATTAATTGATGCGATCGCTAGTAAAAAAGCGCCGCTACTGGAAAAGTTTGTTTATGGACTTGGTATTCGTCACGTCGGTGTTCAGACGGCAATCGATTTAGTCGATAATTTTGGTTCACTGGACGCTTTGCAACAGGCAACAATTGATCAATTAATGGCGATTGACGGTGTCGGTGAAGTAGTAGCTGAAAGTATCGTCGCCTGGTTTGCTGACCCAGATAATGAAGTCTTGTTACAAAAGTTCCAAGACCTTGGTGTCAAACCGGTATTTATTAAAAAAACTGGCAGATTAGTCGGTGTCAATTTTGTGATTACTGGCACATTAATTACTATGTCGCGTGATCAGGCGGCCGACCAAATTCGAGCTCTCGGTGGGACTTTTCAGACCGCAATTGCGCGTGACACGACTTATTTAGTTGTTGGTCAGAATGTTGGTGCCGGTAAACTTGAAAAAGCCAAAAGTTACGGCACGACAATGATCGATGAGTCTAAATTACAAGAATTGATCGGCTAAAAAATATGACAGTCTTGATAGTAATTATTATAACTATGATTAGCACTACCTTAGGCGGTCTTTTTGCGCTAAGGTTAAAAGATAAACTTCATTTAATCCTTGGCTTTAGTGCTGGTGCGGTTTTAGGCGTGGCATTATTTGATTTGTTGCCTGAGGCGATTGAGTTGACCAAGGGATCATATAGCATTCAAACTTTATCGATTTTGATTGCGCTTGGTTTTTCGATTTTTATGGTGTTAGACAGATTTTTTTCTATGCATGGGCACAGCGATGATCATTGTGAAAATCCATCACATGACGGTAAACTTGGCGCTTCAGCTCTAGTCTTTCACAGCTTTTTAGATGGTTTCGGGATTGGATTGGCTTTTAAGATTTCGCCAGCTATTGGTTGGGTTGTGGCGCTGGCTGTTTTGACGCACGATTTTTCCGATGGTGTAAATACGGTTAATATGATTATCAAAAACAAGGGTCAGCGAAAGTCGGCCATTAAATGGTTAATGGCCGATGCCTTGGCGCCAGCTGTTGGTGTAGTGGTAACTTATTTCGTAACTGTCTCGGAGTCTGTACTTGGTTTGATACTGGCATTTTATATTGGTTTGTTTTTATATATTAGCGCCAGTGATTTAATTCCCGAAAGCCACCATCGTCATCCAGCAGCCTGGACGACCGTGTCGACTATAATTGGCATGGTGGTAATTTATATAGCTATACAATTTGCTAAATAAAAAATACCTCGCTTTTTAGGGCGAGGTATTTTAATGCGTTTGGTAATTAGATTACCAACTGCGTTGGCGGAATGAACCACCGCGGTCGCTGTTGCCACCACGATCGTTGCTGCCACCGAAGTCACGACGAGGTCGGTCTTCTTTTGGACGTGCTAGACCAACGCTGATTGCGCGGCCATCTAGTTCTTTGCCATCTAGCTGATCAACAGCTTTTTGGTTGTCTGATTCTGTTTTGAATTCAACAAAGCCGAAGCCTTTTGAACGGCCGCTGTCGCGGTCAGTGATTACTCGTGCGCTTTCAACTTCACCAATTTGCTCAAAAAAAGCTTTTAGTGTGTCATCTGTAGTTGCATATGCTAGGCTACCGATGAATAGATTTTGCTGTGCCATATAATTTAGGTACTCTTTTCTTCTTAAATCTGATTCTTATTATCGTCAGATCGACCGCTTTTGCGACTTTCGCTAAGAAGAGAGTTTACCTTGAGAGGTAAGCGCCCGCCTTTTGCTTTTATGCGCGTGTGCTTCTGAACATTATTATTTAAGCATAGTTTGCTAATAAATACTAGTATAAGCTGGATTTGATAGGTGGTAGACAAATAATGCTTGTGTTTTATGAATGATTAAGTAATAATATTATTATGGCTGGTGCGCACAAGGGGTAACCTTTGCGCTAAAACAAACAAGTTCAAACAAAAACGTGCCCCGGGTGGGCGCGCAACAGCAAGTAATCAACCCGTCCTAATCATTAGGGCGGGTTTTTGTTGCTTGTCTATCTGTTATTTATTGCTATGCCGATTAATTATGCTTATACTTAAACATGTGCATAAAAGTGCTAAGTTTGTAGGCAGTTCAAATATATCAGTCTCTTCAAGTTGTCCCAAAAACCGAGATTCTACCGTCTACCAACGCGGCTTCACTATTGTCGAGCTCCTAGTCGTCATCGTCGTTATCGGCATTCTAGCCACCATAACCATCGTCAGCTATACCGGCATTTCTCAGCGTGTCACAGTTGCATCATTACAGTCTGATTTAGCCAACGTGTCAAAATTGTTAAGATTAGATCAGGTTGTAGGTAATGGTTATCCGGCGTCATTAGCGGCGGCTAGTGGCAACAAGGGCATATCCGCCAGCCCCGACACGACGTTAAGATATGGGTTTAATAATAATGTCAGTCCGCAGACATTTTGTGTCTCGGCAACCAAAGGAACGACAAGTTATAAAATTACTAATGACAGCGCATCAGTTTCTGGCGACTGTACAAGCTATGGCTTGGTATTGTATTTGGATGCCGAAAATACGGCATCATATTCTGGGACTGGTACAACGTGGACTGATTTAAGTGTCAACGCAACTACAAACGCATTAGTTGGAGGCGTGACATATACCGCTAGCGACCACGGAGCATTTGCTTTTAATGGAACAACTGGTTATGTAAATTTATCTAATGTTAATCGAACTGGTCTAACAAACTGCTCGATAACATTTTGGCGTAAATCAGTTGACAACACTCAGTGGCTTATATTGGGCGGACAAAATACATCGTACTTTTTGATGGCAATATCATCAGGCGCGTTTTATCATGGCAATGCTGGGTCGTCAGTTTTAACATACCAAGACGGAGTGGCTTCGACGACAGATAATCGGAACGGTGTTTGGCGTCAATATGTTGCGACAGGTGTTAATTTAAGTAGTTGGTCGGCGTTGTATCTGAATAATTATTTTACTGGCGGTTGGGGTTATAAGGGTTTATTGCAGGACTTCAGAGTATATAATCGTATACTGAATCCAGCCGAGATCCAACAAAACTATACAGATACTCGAAGTCGTTTCGGAGTATAGTTCGGTCATATTAATTTTTGTAGTAAGTAATTTTAGTGGTAACATTTATATAATGAAAGCAATAATTGTTAAAGATTTAGTCAAAAAGTACAGTGATTTAACAGCGGTTAATGGAATATCGTTCGAGGTCGAAAAAGGGTCGGTCTTTGCCTTTTTGGGTACTAATGGCTCAGGCAAAAGCACAACAATCGGCTGTATTACGACTACCAACAAAATTAATGACGGCAATATTACAGTAAATGGGCATAAGGTTGGCACTGATGATGACGCAATTCGTCGCGAAATTGGTGTCGTTTTTCAAACTTCACTGTTGGATGATTTATTGACGGTTCGCGAAAATATTGCCAGCCGAGCAGCATTTTATAATTTGGGAATTGATGTAGATGCCAGAATTTCTGAACTTTCTAAGACGCTAGATTTGGACTCATTCTTGGACCAACGATACGGTACGTTATCTGGTGGTCAAAAGCGTCGGGCTGATATTGCGCGGGCTTTAGTCCACAAACCAAATATTTTATTCTTGGATGAGCCAACGGCCGGACTGGACCCAGCTAGTCGTGAGAACGTTTGGCAGACGATCTATGACTTACAAAAAAAGTCAGGCTTGACGGTATTTTTGACAACTCATTATATGGAAGAAACCGAACGCGCCGATATGGTTTACGTTATTAATAATGGCGACTATGTCGCCAGTGGCACACCACAAAGTTTGCGGACTGAATTTAGTCGCGATAAATTAAAATTAGTCGGCATTCGTCAAAAAGAGCTAATTATTAGTTTAAATAAAGATAAAATAGGCTACATTATCAAAAATGACGCCATAATTATTAATGTTGCTTCCAGTAAGGTCGCGATGAATTTACTAAAAAAATATGAATCAGCAATCAAAGATTTTGAGTTTGTGCACGGTAATATGGATGATGTATTTTTGGAATTAACCAAACAAGGCGAGGAGGCTTATTTATGATATTTAGTTTAATGAAGCGCAACATTCAGTTGTTTTTCCGTGATCGTTCCAGTGTCTTCTTTTCGCTGCTTGGTCCGGTGATTATGTTTGTTTTATATGTAGTCTTTTTGGGCGCCGTTCAATCCGATGGCTTAAAAAGTTTATTTCCTGGTGCCTCGACCGCTGACCTTGATAATTTTGCGATTACGTGGGTATTTGCTGGCATATTAACGATTGTAACTGCCACAACTAGTTTGGCTGCGATTCAAGTTTTCGTTGCCGATCGTGCCAGTGACAGGTTTAAAGATTTTGCGGTTTCGCCGATTAAAAGCAGCAAAATTGTGATGGCTTATCTGGCATCAACATTTGTCATATCACTGTTTATGACGACAATCGTATTTATATTAAGTGAACTATATATTGTCGCCAGGGGTGGTCAGTTGCTGACCGTCGAGAATGCTGCGCTGTCATATGCAATTTTGGTGCTACTATGTGCGGTATTTTCAGCGCTTAATAGTTTTATCGTTACATTTATTAAAAGTTTGGCAGCTTTTTCGTCATTCAATATTATTGTTGGTACAGCATCGGGCTTTTTAGCGGCGGTGTATGTACCAGTCGGCACATTACCAAAAGCAGTCGATAATGTAATTAATTTGTTGCCATTTTCGCAGGCGGCATCATTGATGCGAGCACCATTTGTTCATCAAGATTTAAATAAATTAGTATCTGGCAATAGCGAAGCCTTAACGAAAGTTAGTGAATTTTTCGGTATCATCATTAAAGTTGGTGATTACAGCCTAAGTTATGGTTTAATTATAGCTATTTTGGTTAGTCTATTCTTCGTATTCACGGTTGGTGCGATTTTGCAGATACATCGTAAGTTAAAGTAGCGCGGAATGGGTTTTATGTTTGCAATGGGTTATAATTGTAATTATGTTTAAAGCTTATGTCCAAAAACGATTAGAAAAATATGTCAAAGAATATTTTGCTCAACATCCCGAGATTAAACTGGTTGTCGTAACTGGTAGCGTAGGTAAAACTAGTACTAAAGTCGCCATTGCGACGGTGCTATCTGAACGTTTCAGGGTTCGTTTGCACGAAGGCAACCACAATACTCATATGAGTACGCCATTAGCGGTTTTGGGGATTGAATATCCTGAACAGCTGAAAAGTATTAGGGCATGGCTGGAGGTATTTAGGGCTGCCAAAGAGCGCATCAAAGAGCCAACTGATGTTGATGTGATTGTTCAAGAACTAGGCTCGGATCGTATTGGTCAAGTATCACATTTTAGTACTTATCTACACCCAGATATTGGCGTTGTGACAGCGGTTTCACCTGAACATATGGAATATTTCAAGACGATTGATGCTGTTGCCCAGGAAGAATTGGCGGTTGCTAATTTTTCTAAGATAGCACTTATTAATCGGGACGATATAGACGGTGATTACGCCAAGTATTTAACAAATCCTCACGTTAATACTTATGGCACCAGCGCCACAGCTGAATATTATTTTGTTAGTGATAACTATTCAATTAACGATGGATACACAGGCAACTTCATTGTACCGGAATGGTCAAATCCGACGACGGCAACAATCCATGTTATCGGCGAGCATACTCTCAGGCCAGCTATCGCCGCTGGCGCGGTAGCGGTTAAATTAGGTATGACGACAACTGAGGTTGCTAGTGGTTTGGCAAAAGTTCGTTCGATCTCGGGTCGAATGAATGTCCTGCGTGGCGTTGACGAAGCGGTTATTATCGACGATACCTATAACTCTAGTCCTTTGGCGGCCGAATCATCATTGCGTGTTTTATATCAACTTAGCGCCCCACAACGCATTGCTGTGCTTGGTAGTATGAATGAATTAGGTGAAATGTCTCGGGCTGAGCATGAAAAGTTAGGCCAACTCTGTGATCCAAATGAACTAGCTTGGGTTGTGACTGTTGGCGATCAGGCTAATCAATTCTTAGCTCCAGCCGCAAAAGCTAAAGGATGTCAGGTTAAAAGTTTTGAAAACTCGCTCTTGGCCGGTGCATTTGTTAAAAGTGTAATCGAGAAGGGTGCCGTAGTATTATTCAAAGGATCGGAAGGCGGCATCTATTTAGAAGAAGCTATTAAAGAAGTCCTACATTCAACTAACGATGAGTTAAAGTTGGTCCGCCAATCACCAGAGTGGATAGCGCGTAAAAACGCCTTTTTCTCAAAATAGAATCATAAATATATCGCGCTTATGCTAATATTGAATTAATAATTAGTATAATTTAGTAAAAGGATTTTTTATGCCTGATGAGCCGCAAGAAAACCAGCAACCAACAGTTCCTATCCAAGATATAATTCCTCAAAATAATATTGTTGCTACGCCTGTAGTTAACCCTGTGCAAACGCCAATAGTGCCGCCGTCAATACCTAATTCGGTTGTGGCAGCTCCGAAGTTCCAGTAACCGACCCAGGCGTCATAAATGATATAACATCAAAGCCAGCTTTGGCTGACGTGAATTTGGTCCAGCCTGCTGTCGTTACAAAGCCCAAAAAGAGTAAAAAGTTTATTGCAGGCCTAATAATCTCAATAATTCTAGCATTGTCGATTAGTTTTTCGGCCTTTGGCTTTAATTATTGGTATCAAGATCCTCAAAAAGTACTATCTGACGCGATTGTTAATGCGGTCACATCCAAAGCTTCGCTTTACTCTGGCGATATTAACATCGATGCTAGCGGTACAAAAGTTAAAATATCAATTACAACCAAACAGGCTGATATTGTAACTGGTAGTTTAGATCTAAAGATAACAGCAACCTACAGCGGTAAAAGCTATTCAATTGATACTAGCGCCTTGATTGATAAAAATGTTGATTTGTTTTTCAAACTGTCGAACCTCAGTAGTATAGTAGCTGAAGCCAAAAGTTCTATGGGTATCGAGGCGGGCTCGACAATATCGAAATCAATTGATAGCCTGGTTACAAAGGTTGATGGTACATGGGTCAAGATATCTAGTGTTGATTTGAAAGAATATAGTTCCAGCTATGCAACTACAAAAACCTGCGTTAATGACGCTATGACAAAATTCAAGAACGATAGCACCGAAGCTACCGAAGTCATTGATGTTTATAAAAAGAATCCATTTTTAGTTATTGATAAAGATCTAGGCCAAAAGGACGGCAACTTTAACTTTCAAGTTAAAGGATCAACTAGTGGGTTGAAGGCGTTCATAGACGGACTAAAGACTACCAAGGTTTACAAAGCGGTTCATAATTGTGACAGCAGTCTTGAACTTGACGGAAGTAGCGCTAGCGATAGTCCAAGTTCCAGCTCAAGCTCGTCCTATAAATTAATATTGTCAGTTAATTACTGGTCACATCAAATTACTAAAATTGATTTTAGCGGTTCGTCGGACGCAAACAGCAGCTTTACGTCTGTCATCGTGCCGCAGTTTAATCAAAAAGTGACAATTGATACACCTAGCACATCGATTTCTTTGACTGAATTAAACTCGTACGTCCAAGAAGTATTTAACTCATTTTATAGCGGGTATCTATAAGATCTGAATTGATAATTCAATAATTCACCCCCGTAGCGCAACGGGGGTGAATTTGTTATACTACATCTAACATGAAGCGCTATAATCCAACCGAAATCGAACAAAAGTGGCAAGACGTCTGGGAACGTGACGGTACGTACAAGGTCGACTTTTCAGATCACAGCAAGCCTAAATATTACGGCATGAGTATGCTGCCAGGTATTACTGGCGCTGGCATTCACACTGGACACGGCCGAACTTTCCAATTCAGCGATATCAAGGTACGCGCCAAACGTCAGCAAGGTTATAACGCTTATAATCCTATCGGTTGGGACTCTTTCGGCTTACCGGTTGAAAATTATGCGATTAAAATTGGCAAAACTCCACGCGTTGCACATGATGAAGCTAAGGTTAATTTCAAACGTCAATTAAAACGTTTAGGTTACAGCTATGACTGGTCCAAAGAAATCAGCACAGCTGATCCGTCGTATTACAAATGGACACAGTGGATATTTAATCAGCTGTATAAACATGGCTTAGCCTATCAAAAACAAAGTCCACAGTGGTGGTGTGAGACTGATCAAACCGTTCTGGCTAACGAGCAGGTAATTGATGGCAAATGTTGGCGTTGCGGAAATCAAGTGTCAAAGAAAAACCTAAAACAATGGTTTTTCAAGATTACTGAATACGCTGACGAAATGTTGGACGCGACCGATGATTTAAATTGGACCGAAATGGTCAAAACAATGCAAAAAAATTGGATTGGTCGTTCAGTTGGCGCCGAGGTAGAATTTAAAGTCGATGGACGTGACGATATTATAACTATCTTTACGACTCGTCCAGATACACTATTTGGTGCAACGTTTATCGTTCTGTCGCCTGAACATGAATTGGTCAAGACTTTGGTTAATGATGAAACACGTCAATCAGTTGAAAGTTACATTGCCGAGGCGGCTCGCAAGTCTGAAATCGAGCGCATGAACGAATCGCGCGAAAAAACTGGTGTCTTTACGGGCAGTTACGCCATCAATCCAGTCAACGGCAACAAATTGCCGATTTGGACAGCTGACTATGTGTTATATGGTTATGGCACCGGCGCAATTATGGCTGTTCCGGCCCACGACGAACGCGATTTTGCTTTTGCTGAAAAGTTTAATTTGCCAATTATTGAAGTTATTAAAAAACCTGAATCCGACAACGAAATTGGTGTTTATCATGGCGAAGGTCCACTGGTTAACAGTGGTGAATTTGATGGCACAGATTCATCAGATGCTCGCGAGCAAATTGTTGACTGGTTAGAACAGCAGGCAACAGGCAAGTCAAAAACGACTTACAAAATGCGTGACTGGTTGATTAGTCGTCAACGATATTGGGGTGCGCCAATCCCAATTATTCATTGTCCTGAACACGGCGCCGTGGCTGTACCTGACGACCAATTGCCAGTTATTTTGCCAGAAATGGAAGATTTTAAACCACGCGGTGGTGCAACTTCAGCCCTAGCTAGCGCAACTGATTGGGTCAATACAACTTGTCCAACTTGTGGCAAGCCAGCCTTGCGTGAAACCGATACTTTGGACGGCTATGCTTGCAGTAGTTGGTATTTCTTACGTTATTTGGATCCATTTAATGACAATCAGGCGTGGGATCCAGAAGTTGAAAAACATTGGGGGCCAGTCGACTTTTATAATGGCGCCGATCATGCTGTCGCCCATCTGTTATATTCACGTTTTTGGATGCGATTTTTCTATAAATTAGGACTAGTATCAACACCCGAACCATTTGGTCGCATGATGTACAACGCCTATATTTTGGCGCCAGACGGTACCAAAATGAGTAAGTCAAAAGGCAACACAATTGACCCACTAGAGATTATGGACAGTGGTTATGGTGCCGACAGTTTGCGTGTCTACGAGATGTTTATCGCGCCGTATGATTTGGAAGCTCCATGGGATACCCGTGGTGTACCTGGCACTTACCGATTTTTGAACCGTGTTTGGACGTTGGCCCAAGAATACATTGACGCTGGCGAAGTTAATTTAACCGATGCTGCTGCCAAAGAGATATTAGTGACCGCTCATCGCACTGCCAAAAAGGTGTCAGCCGATATTAACGATGACAAATTTAACACCGCTATTTCGTCAATGATGGAAGCGGTTAATAACTACTACAAATTAAAAGTCCAATATCCAGTCGGTAAATCACCAGCTTGGACCTATGCGATTGAAAGTTTGTTACAAATTTTGTCGCCATTCGCGCCACATATTACCGAAGAATTGTGGAGTCAAATGGGGCATACCGATACGATTCACGTCGATCATTGGCCAACATGGGATAATCAATATTTACAGATGGATACGATTACAATTGTCGTCCAAGTGAATGGTAAATTACGAGCCAAATTAAATGTAGCCGCCGATTCAAACGAAGATGAAGTTAAACAATTAGCCCTTAATGACGCCAATGTTAAATCCTTCACGGATGGCAAAGCACCAACTAAGGTGATTTATGTACCAGGTCGTTTAGTGAATATTGTGATTGCCACTTGAGCTAAAGCTTGAGTTTAGTTATAATAGCTACAAGTTTTATTATATTAACCTGCAAAGGAGTTCTTTTATGGGACAACCGAAGAAACAGTCTAGCCCACGAAAAACTGGTTTACGCCGCAGTCACTTGCGTCTTGAGCTAGCTCGTCGAGTTAACGCTAAATCACCAGTTAAAGTTCGCACGACTCGTCGTGAAACTGGCAAAGCTCTCGCAAAATAAGCGATTAGCTTAACATACCTTAAAACATAACAAAGAAAGAATTAAAACGCTATGGCATCCAATCGCCACCTCGGTCGCATCGTTGCTTTACAAACTTTATACGAATTTGAATTTCGTACACAGTCTAAAGACACGACAGTTGACATAGATGACATCTTGGCTCGTAACCTTGAAAGGTACAAGACTACGATTGACGATAAGGAATTTGTCGGGAAGCTTGTTAATGGTGTTTTGGCGGAGTGCGATAATCTGGACTCCAAAATTACACCAATTGCCCCAGATTGGCCAATCGACCAAATTGCTCGAATTGACCGCAATATTCTACGCATTGGACTTTATGAATTACTATTTCAAAACGAAGTTATTCCTCCAAAGGTAGCCATTAATGAGGCAGTTGAACTAGCTAAAGCGTTTGGTTCTGAAAACTCAAGCAAGTTTATAAATGGGGTGCTTGGCACCGCCTATCGTACACTTGTGGAGGACATAACCAATGACGGCGCAGCGATTTGATAAGATAAAAAAGTATTTTAACCGCAGCAAAAAGAGCCAAATCCAAGAAATAGTTCGTGAGCCAACAAGTGGTGGTATTATTTTTCGTCGCGATAAAGACGGCGGCGTTGAGATTTTGTTAATTCAAGATGGTAAAGACCGTTGGACGATTCCAAAAGGTCATATTGAAGAAGGTGAAACTGCCCAAGAAACGACTGTTCGTGAAATTGGCGAAGAAGCTGGTTTGCAGAATGTTGAAGTTTTGGGTTGGCTTGGCAAAATTCATTTTCGTTATCGCCGAATCGACAAGCTAGTCTTGATGACGACTCAGATTTATCTGGTGCGTGCGCTTGGCGACACTAATGCTATTCAAAAAGAAGAGTGGATGCATGGTATTAAGTGGTTTAAGTTTTATGATGCACTGGATGCGATCGAATACGAAGATATTGGCAAATTAATGTTATTGGCTATGAAACGAATAAGACAGGAGAATCTATGAGCGGAATGCAAACAGCACCATATCAAGACTTTGCCAAGGAAAAACTGGGCTTTGAATTCACCGATATTCAATTGTTAATTACAGCCTTGACGCATCGAAGTTACGTTAATGAACACAAAAAAAGTGTCAATGAGCATAACGAACGATTAGAATTCTTGGGTGATGCCGTGTTGGAATTAGTTGTTACGGAGTTCTTGTTCAAAAATTACAACGAGCCAGAGGGAATCCTGACTAATTGGCGTGCGTCTTTGGTCAGGACTGAAAGTATTGGCGCAGCCGGCGTTGGGCTTGGTTATGAGCCGTTAGTGCGAATGAGTCGCGGTGAAAAACAAGGTAGTGATCGTGCTCGTCAACAGATACTTGCCAATGCATTTGAAGCTGTAACTGGTGCTATTTATTTGGAGCGTGGTTATGATGATGCTTCGACCTTTATTCACAAAAATATTATTAGCAAGCTAGAGGGTATTTTGGCATCCGGCAGTTGGCGTGATGCTAAATCACATCTGCAAGAAGTATCGCAACGGATGGACGGTAAAACGCCTCAATATCGTGTGATTGAAGAAGTTGGTCCAGACCACGACAAGATTTTTACACTTGGTGTTTATGTTGGTGATAAGTTAATGGGTACTGGCAGTGGTCCTAGTAAGCAAGTTGCTCAACAACAAGCCGCTCAAACTGCTCTTGATGAATACGCTAGAATCAGCGTCTCTAAATAAAAGCTAAATGCCATTAACTGATTGACTCTTGCTTGAAAACAGTGTAAGATTGGTCAAGAGTAAAAAATCAATTTAAAGATAAGATAAAAGGAAGTTTATATTTATGCTCGCAATTCGCTTACAACGTGTCGGCCACAAAGGTCACGCAATGTACCGACTTATTGTCCAAGAAGCTCAGCGCCAACCAACCAGTGGACGTGTGATTGCTTTTGTTGGTTCATATGATCCACATACCAAAGATTCTAAAGTTCAGGTTGAGATAGCTCAAAAGTACTTGGATACAGGTGCACAACCTTCGCCACGTGTCGTTAAACTATTGAAAACTGCCGGCGTTAAATTGCCTGACTGGGTTGAAAAAGCTTCAACGACCAAATCAAAGGCTATCCGCAACACTGAAAAACTTCGCAAGAACCAGCCAAAAGAATAAACATATTTTTTTGGTAAAGCTAACATGTTACAATAAGGCTACAACAATAGTAGCTATTAATAATAGTGGTGAGGGGGCAGTATGTCGACAATAGATCAACAGTTTGTAGAATATATCGTAAAATTACTAGTAGGACATCCGGATGATGTTGTAGTTGACCGCCTAATCGATGAAAAAGGCGTGTTGCTATCACTAACGGTCAATCCTGAAGATTTAGGACGAGTTATTGGTAAACGTGGCGTGACCGCTCAAAGCTTGCGAACATTGTTGCGTGCACTTGGTACCAAGAATGACGCTAGGTATAACCTCAAGATAGTTAACAATGATGATCAGCGTGAAAATTACACAGCTACACCATCAGATAGCCAAACAAGCGAGCCTGTGAAGAACTCAACAGATGAGCCTGTGGATAACGGTTATGATTACTCAAAAAAGACTCGTGAAGAGCTTGCAGAACTAGACGACCTGGATATATAATCATTAACAGTTACAGACAAATCGTCTGAACTGCGAGAAAAGTACGACAAAGCTCTATGCGAGCAACAATATATATTGTTGAGAGATTTATATGTCAGAGAAACCACCTTTCGGGGTGGTTTTTTTGTGGCAAAACACCTATGATATATGAGATGAGAAAAATACAAGTAATTACACTATTCCCTGAAATGTTTGACGGCGTGTTGAATAATTCTATGATGTGGAAAGCGCAGGACCAAAAGGCAGTTGAATTCCGTCTGATTAATTTGCGTGATTTTGGCTTAGGTTTACGAAAAAGAGTTGACGATACTCCTTATGGCGGTGGTGACGGCATGTTATTGATGGCTGAGCCATTGTTTGCAGCGATCGAGGATGGTAAAAAGTACGATCCAGCCGCTAAAGTTATACTAATGACGCCACGTGGCAAGCGCTGGAGTCAATCCATTGCCCAAGATTGGGCAGATAGCAATGATAACTATATATTCGTTTGTGGCCGCTATGAGGGCTATGACGAGCGTGTCTTGACGTTAGTTGACGATCAAGTTAGTGTTGGCGATTACGTCTTAACTGGTGGCGAACTACCAGCTATGACGATTATCGATAGTATTGTTCGTTTGATCCCAGGTGTATTAGGCGGTGAGAATAGCGCGGCGATTGAAAGTTTTAGTGATGGTGAGACTTTGGAATTTCCGCAATACACTCGACCTGAAGTTTTTAGGGATTTAGAAGTACCAAAGGTTCTGTTGACTGGTAACCATGCCGCAATCGCCAAATGGCGCCAAGATAATTCGCTCAAGGCCGAATAGTATTTTATTTTAAGCTAACAGAAAAGCCCCGCCTATCAGGCGGGACTTATTTGTTGTGGTGGATATCGAAGTGCGATTCGTCACAATACATGTTTTTTGGTGTTATGTTTGTTTTTGTAACTTTCGCTTACTTGTACTTTAGGTGATTTCTTAAAAAAGCGCAAGCACTATTATAAAAATAACAACATTTGTTATTAATTTCAGCTGGTATATAATTCATAGCATGAGTATTATCACCCGTGCGACACCAGCTAAGCCGGCCAAAACATCTGATGCCCAAAAAGTAATCTATGCCTACACCTTTATATTGATAGTTTTTGTATTATGCCAGTTATTCACATATGATGATTTTTTGAAGCTGTTGGAGGGCTTTTTTACGTCCGGTAGTGCACCGATTGCTAATATTTTAGGCAGTATCATTGTGACGTTCGAGTTGTTGGCTTTGCCATTTTTACTAGGAATGCGCCTCAGTCATCTGATGAGGGTTGTAAGCATGGTGTTGGGCTGGCTAGTGCCGACAATATGGCTGTTGTTATCAATTTGGATTAATGTAACACCTAATAATATAAATAGTATTTGTTTCTTGGGCGCGCTGGTTGATATTATACCTGGCTGGTGGGCGGTAGCCGTTAGCTTGGCGCTAGCTATATTGGCGATTTGGTCTAGTTGGGGATTGTGGCCGCTCGGCACCAAATCATCGTCAACTAAAACTAAATAACGCATTGTTTTATCCATAGCTAACAGTTATGATTAGTTTATTAAGGGGGAACAGAATTAATGGAATCAATAGAAAAACTAGAAGCTCAGATTGCCGGCTGGCTTAGGCCGTTGCCACACTTACCAACTAAAGGCCAAAAATGGTTTGCTGATAATGCCTGGTGGATGGTGGTTGTTAGTATCAACTTCTCAATCATGGGTATCTTGGCTGTGATTAGCTCAATTTTTACGGCTATAGCATTTATGAACGCTGTGTCGAGTTATTCTAGTATCTACAGTAGTTATAGTTCGTCATCTTCGTATAATGGCTGGATTATCTTAGTATTTTTGCTCGTATTATCGATCTTGATCGTTAATATTATACTAATGGCGCTAGCCGTCACGCCGTTGCAGTTGTCGCAAAAAAAAGGCTGGAATCGATTGTTCAGAATATTACTCTTGAATGCCATATTGATGCTAATCGGTGCCATTTCAACTTGGACACTACTTGGTTTTGTGGTTGTCTTGATTGTCGGTACGATTGTTGCCAGCGCCGGCACCTATTTATTGTTTGAAACTCGTTCACACTTTAGCTCAAGTTCAAAAAACTAGTATTATTCAGTTATAAAGTCGCTCCATCACTTGAGCTGGCGTCCTAATTAGTGTACAATCTGTTTGTATCTCTAATGGGATGTCGCCAAGTGGTAAGGCACTGGTTTTTGGTACCAGCATTCGGGGGTCCGAATCCCTCCATCCCAGCCATAGAAAAAGTCCTAGGTTTTTAATCCTAGGACTTTTTCTATATTTTGGGGTCGGGTTTCGGACCACCGTTTTTCGCTTTAGCGAAAAAGTGTTTACATTTTTTCGTGAATTAGCGGAGGAGCCAGCTTGCTGACGATCTCCCTCTATTGGCTAAAACTATCAGAAAATAATACCTCTCGAGGGACGTCCTGTGGATACCCTCCTGTGGATACCCACTCTTTAGGCAACACCCCACAGAAATATACCTTAAGATTTACTTATCATCACGCTAATGCTATTGTTAATCTATAATAGGCAGTGAAATATTAAAATAATCTTTAGGTGTTAATTTATGAATAAAAAAAATATATCAACCAAACTAATCACTAATAATAAATCAAACGGTTTTACTATCGTTGAACTTTTGGTTGTCATCGTTGTTATAGGCGTATTAGCAGCTGTTGCTTACATATCTTACTCGGGCATTAGACAGCGCGCGACGAACGTAGCATTGCAGTCTGATTTAACTAATGCCTCTAATATGCTAAGGCAATATAATGTATATCATGGATCGTATCCAACTAGTCTTGATAGTAATAATTGTCCATTAGGATCTGCTCCGTCACCTGATACAAGCTACTGTCTTAAGGCTACCAGCGGTAATACCTATATTTATACCAACTCAACCTCTCAGACATTCAGCTTGACCGAAGCGAATACAAATGGAACGGTGTATACTATTACCGACAATTTTAGTCCGATGCTTCATACTGGCAGTTTGTCTAACTTTACAGCGCCAACCATCGCAACCGGCACCAATCCATACGGCATTGTAATTTCGGCCGATGGCGCGTCAGTTTACGCTACTAATGCCACGTCTAACACTATCTCGATGTACAGTCGCAACACCGGCACTGGTGCATTGACAGCCTTGGCTACCCCAACAATCGCAACCGGTACTAATCCATACCGCTTGGCTATTTCAGCCGATAGTAGATCAGTTTATGCTGCGAATAATGGCTCTAACACTATCTCGATGTACAGTCGCAACACCGGCACTGGTGTATTGACAGCCTTGGCTACGCCAACAATCGCAACCGGCACTAATCCGTATGGTATTGCTATATCAACTAATGGCGCCTCAGTTTATACCACTAACGTTGGCTCTAACACTATCTCGATGTACAGTCGCAACACCGGCACTGGTGTATTGACAGCCTTGGCTACGCCAACAATCGCAACCGGTACTAATCCAAACCGTATTGCTATATCAACTGATGGCGCCTCGGTTTATGCTACTAACGATGGCTCTCATACTATCTCGATGTATAGTCGCAACACCAGCACTGGTGCATTGACAGCCTTAGCCACACCAACAATCGCAACAGGCACTAATCCACGCGGTATTGTCATATCAAACGACGGCACTTCGGTATACGTAACCAACTCCAACTCTAGTACTATCTCGATGTATAGCCGTAATACCAGCACCGGTGCATTGACAGCCTTGGCCACACCAACAATCGCAACCGGTACTAATCCATATCGTTTGGCCATCTCAAACGACGGTACTTCAGTTTATGCTACTAATTATACCTCCAGTAATATCTCGATATACAGTCGTAATACCAGTACTGGTATCTTGACTGCTATGGGTACGATCGCAACCGGCACCAACCCACGCGGTATCGCTATATCGGCTGACGGCACTTCTATCTACGCTGCTAATGTCAACTCCAATACCATCTCGTTGTATAATCGTAATTAATATTTATCATCATTCAACTTGGATGACTAAAACTTGAATTATATAATATATGATTTGTTGTCGTAAAGCTAAAGGTCTATAATAGTGACATTAAGGGGGACTAACAATATGGAGCTAATAAATCAATTTAAAAAGACGATCGAGGAATGGCTCAAACCATTGCCACATTTACCAGTAACTTGGCGAAAATGGTTAGGCGAGAACTTGTGGTGGTTGACTTTAGTCGGTGTCATAATATCTGTAATCTCTATATTTATATTAATACTGGCTATACTAGCAGCTTTATCGATATTCGGTGCAGCAGCCACTGTCTATAATGCCTATGGGGTAGCTGTTACTACTACATATTCTGGATTTTGGATACTGAGCTCATTTGTATCATTGGCGCTTTTAATGCTAACTGTTGCATTGACAGCAATGGCGGTTAGTCCGCTAAAGGCCCAAAAGCAAAAAGGCTGGGATTTGTTGTTCTTGGTATTTGTCATTAATATAATTTCATCATTGATCAGTGCTTTAATTAAATTTAACGCCTTTACTTTAATACCAAGCTTAATCGGTGCCGCAATCAGCGCCGCTATTAGCGCTTACTTCTTGTTCGAAGTCCGTTCACAGTTCAACGGAGCCACGGTCATCAAGAAATAGTAGCATTATAAATATTCATGACTACTAACACAAAAGCCATCATATCTTCGGTCGCTTTCTTTGCATTGGTATATGCAATATTTGAGTATTATACTTTTACGAACGGAGGTAGTTTTGACTCTAGCGCCGTGCCTGGCATCATCACGGTTGGCATCTTGCTAATTATTGCTATTGGCGTCGTTAGTTCGATTAAATACTATCGTGAAGCGACAAAATCTAGTGGTGGCTCTAGGCTATCCGAGCTTGATGCTGAAATTAAAGCTTACAGTATGTTGGCCGACGAACAGATTAAAAAGAACGTTATTAGTCAGACCAATAAGCAAGAAAAATAATCTAATTAAAAATTGATTATTAGGTAGCAGTATTTTTATTTAGCTTATGGTATACTGCTATTATTATAGGGGGAAATATGGATCAAGAGTTTAAACCAACTGAGGATATAAATCCAATTGAAACATCTACGCCAGTTGATGTACCATCTGAACCAATAGAAATTATAAAATCAAGCGATGACGACACATCGTCACAGAACATTGAGGTGACTCAAATGTCCAAGCTCGAGCCCGAGGTTGAGGCTGAACTTAAACCTGAGCCTGAGCCACAACACGCAGAAGAATTATTAATAGAGGCCCCAAAGCCAGTAGTAGATCAACCAAAGCCTACAGTAGTCAAAAAAAGTATACTCAAGACGCTGTTATATCTGCTGGTGATTGTGTTATTGACATCTGCTGGTATTGCGTCAAATTTATGGCGCGATCAAGTTGCTAGTGATCTAGAGAAAAAGCAGTCAGCTAATATTGAAACTTTAGTTAAGACGATTGGTTCTTTGCAGGAAAAGTTAAACGCAGCAACGGCCACTACAACAACTCAAACGACAACTACCGCGGTGGCGCCTAGCGCCTCGGCTATCGAAAGTATCAAATCATCAATAACCTCTGGTAACACAGCTGCACTAGAAGGTTATATGGCATCGAGTGTTAGTGTTGTGATTGCCGCTTCAGAAGCTGCTGGTGCTGGTACGCCTACAGCAGCAGTTACTAGTATTACAAACTTTATAGCTAATGCCACGTCACCTTGGAACTTCAGTCTATCGGCCTCAATCCTAAGTTCTTATGGCGCCGGTAGCTATAAACAATATTTCCCAAGTATTGCGATTGTTGGTAAATCTGCTAACAAAAAAGTTATCTCTTTCTCGTTCGACAGCAAGGGCAAGATTGACACGGTATTCCTAGCAGCTAGCGAAGATTTACTCCAGTAAATCACAACTACTAGGGCGCTAGTTTATAAAGGTACGGGTCACTCCGTACCTTTATTGATTCATGGTTATAACGATGTTATTTATGAAGGTATCGTATATAATTTATACATAAGAATTGACGGTTTCTGGTATAATTAGTATGATAAGTATGAAATATATTTAGTAATTAAGACCACATATAATTTGGAAGGGTAGTAATACATAGTGAAGAATTTGGCAAAATATTTTAAGCCTTATACTGTTTGGTTGATTGGTTTGATAATCCTAGTTTGGGGTCAGGCTTATACTAATTTAACCTTACCTGATTATATGTCCAAGATTGTTAATGTGATCATAACCAGCAAGAGCAGCAAAGATATTGCGCCCATCTGGAATAATGGGCTACAGATGTTGCTGTTAACGCTATTTGGTGGTTTATGCGCGATGGCGATTGGTTTTGTGGCTGCCAAAATATCGACAGGCTATGTGCGTAAACTGCGAGAAGCTATCTTCATAAAGATTGAAAGATTTTCACTTAATGAATTTAACAGCTATTCATCGTCATCTTTGATCACTCGTGCTACTAACGATATGCAGCAGATCCAAACTGTGATAGCGATGCTACTTCGTATGGCTTTTTTGGCACCGTTTATGGGGGTTGGTTCAATCATTAAGGCTCATCAACTGTCACCATCAATGTCATGGATTGTTTATGCGGCTATTGGTGCATTAGTGGCTTTGATTATTATGTTGTTCTTTGTCGTTATTCCTAAATTTACGATTATTCAAAAATTAGTCGACAAACTAAGTTTGCAAACCAGGGAAATGCTGACCGGCGTTCGTGTGATTCGTGCCTATAACAATGATGATCGTCAACAGGCTAAATTTAATCAGACTAACCTTGAATCGACACGCCTTAATATTTTCGTTAACCGTGTCATGATGTTGATGCAGCCAGCAATGACATTGATTATGGGTTTGGCGTCGATGGCTGTGGTTTGGTATGGCGCTTATATGATCAAGAGCCACAATCTACAAGTTGGTAACTTATTGGCTTTGATGCAATACGTGATGCAGACGATTATGGCCTTCTTGATGATATCGATTGTCTTTATTATGGTGCCACGAGCTGCCGTGTCCTTAAGGCGTGTTAGTGAAATATTGGGTACCGAGCCATCGATTAGTGACCCAATATCGCCGGTTCATTTGGCTAAAGAAATTCGTGGTACGGTTGAATTCCATGATGTTGACTTTGGCTACAAAGGATCAAAGCAGCAAGTATTATCACATATATCATTCACGGCTGAACCTGGCCAGACGACAGCAATTATCGGTGGTACTGGTAGTGGTAAGTCGACGGTACTGAATTTAATACCACGCCTTTATGATGTGACTGGTGGTTCAATCACGATTGACGGGATTGATGTCCAGCAAATTAATCAGGCCGAACTGCGTCAACATATTGGTTACGTGCCACAAAAAGCTTCGCTGTTTTCGGGAACGGTCGGCACTAATATAGGCTATGGCAAGCCAAAGGCGAGTGACAAAGATTTAAGCAAGGCGGCTTCAATCGCTCAAGCTAGTGAATTCATTAATGGCTTGCCTAAAAAATTAGACAATCCAATTGCTCAGGCTGGCAATAACGTATCAGGCGGACAAAAACAACGTTTGTCAATTGCTAGAGCGTTAGCTAAACAACCTGAAATTTATTTGTTTGACGATAGCTTTTCAGCGCTTGATTTTAAGACCGATGCGGCTTTACGTAAGGCTTTAAATAAAGAGCTATCCAAAGCGACATTTATTGTTGTTGCCCAGCGTATTAGTACGATTATGCAGGCTGAAAAAATTATCGTGTTGGATGATGGTAAGATTGTCGGTATTGGTAACCACCATGATTTGATTCGCACGTCAAAAGTTTATAAAGAAATAGCTGAATCTCAGTTATCGGCTGTCGAACTAGGAGAGGATTAATAATATGGAAAAGAAACAAACAGCGCCAGTTGGTTTTAGGGGTGGACCTGGCCCTATGGGCGGAATGAGAGGTGGCGGAACACCTCAAAAACCAAAAAACTTCAAGAAGACAATGAAAAAAATCTTTAGCTATTTGCGACCTTTCTGGGGCCGATTAGCTCTAGTCGCCATAAGTGCAGTTATTAGCACGATTTTTGCAATCGCCAGTCCAAAGGTTCTAGGTAATATGACAACCGAAATTGTCAACGCCTATATCAAGAGTCAGATGCTTGGCATTGCTTTAGATATTAATTTTACCAACATTGCTAATATCGGTTTTTGGCTGATTGGTTTGTATGTTGTCAGTGCCTTATTTAGCTATCTTCAGAGTTGGCTAATGACGACAATTACACAAAAGGTAACGTATCAATTCCGTCATCAAATATCAGAAAAGATCGCTCGTTTGCCGTTAAGATATTTTGACCGACACGAAAATGGTGAAATTGTGAGTCATGTGACAAACGATGTTGAGACAATCAGTCAAAACTTGAATCAAAGCATGACGCAGATTATCACATCTGTCATCATGATTGTCGGTATTTTGGGAATGATGATTAGTATTAGTTGGCAATTAACTATTATTGCGTTGATGGTTTTGCCGACCAGTATGGTACTGATTACGATCATCGTTAAACGTTCACAGCGATATTACGACAGGCAACAGGCTGCGTTGGGCGAAATTGATGGTCATATTGACGAAATGTTTTCGAATCACGCTATCGTCAAAACTTTTAATGGCGAACAACGTTCTATTAATAAGTTCAACTTAATCAATAATAAGTTATATAACAGCGGTTGGAAGTCACAATTCTTGTCAGGTTTGATGATGCCGATTATGACGTTCATCAGTAACTTGGGCTATGTTGGTGTAGCTGTTGTTGGTGGCTGGCTGGCGATTAACGGCAAGATTACGATTGGAGATATTCAAGCCTTTATTCAGTACATGAATCAATTTACTCAACCTATTTCACAAACGGCTAATATCGCCAATGTCTTGCAAGCAACGGCGGCGGCGGCCGAGCGTGTCTTTGCTTTCTTGGATCAAGCCGAAGAAGAGCCTGAAACTAACACAGTAGCTGCTCCAAAGTTGATCAGAGGTGAAGTGGTACTTGAAGATGTTAGTTTTGGTTACGACTCCAATCAGCCGATCATTAAGCATTTCTCAACTCACATCAAACCTAAACAAAGTGTCGCTATTGTTGGTCCGACCGGTGCAGGCAAGACTACAATTGTCAACTTATTGATGCGTTTTTATGATATTGACAGTGGTTCGATAAAAATTGATGGTATCGATACGTCAACTATGAAGCGTAACGATGTCCGTCAAATGTTTGGCATGGTTTTACAAGATACATGGTTGTTCCAAGGTACGATTGCCGAAAATATCGCCTATGGCAAAAGCAATGCGACGCGCAAAGAGATTATTGCCGCCGCCAAAGCCGCTCACGCTGATCACTTCATCAAAACGTTACCTGATGGCTACGATACGATAATTAGCGAGACGGCTGATATTATTTCGGCTGGTGAGAAACAGTTGCTGACAATTGCCAGGGCTATCTTGGCTGATTCACCGATGTTAATCTTGGACGAAGCTACTAGCTCGGTTGATACGCGCACTGAAGCTTTGATTCAGTCGGCTATGGATAAATTAAGTCATGGTCGGACTAGTTTTGTGATTGCGCATCGTTTGTCGACGATTCGTAACGCCGATGTCATATTAGTGATGCGTGAAGGCAATATTGTTGAGCAGGGTACGCACATTGAGCTATTAGCTAAAAAAGGCTATTATGCCGAACTTTACAACAGCCAGTTCAACCAAGTCTAAATATGTGCTAATCTGTATGTATGACACAAGCATTATTGATTAGAATAATGGCCGATGGCCTGTTGGTGCCAATTGTCCTAATAGGTATTTATGCTTTAACTTTTAAGATACCAAAAGGTCACAAGCTAGAATCATACAAAAGGATTTTGATGGCTGGATTGACGGCCTACTTAATCGCAAAATTGGTCGGCTCATTTTACCAACCTTCAGCTGAGCGGCCATTTGAGTTGCTGGGATCAGCGGCCGGTGCATCGTTTTTAAAGAACCCTGGTTTTCCATCTGATCATGTTTTATTTGTAGCGGCTATTACCTTTGCTGTCTGGTTTGAGACTAAACAGAAGCTAATTACTATTTTGCTGGCCTTTTTGACATTAGCCGTTTGTGTTGGTAGAGTAGCGGCTTTGGTCCACACGCCAGTTGATATAATTGGTGGCATAGTCATAGCTATGATCGGCGCTTTATGGTATTTAAACGGCACGCCGCTAGCTAAAAGACCTAAACTATCTTTGTCTAAACGACAAAAATAACGTATACTATAGCCGTATAGACGGAGGTCTGATTATGGCAAAGATTATAAAAAGTGATGTCGAGTCACAGGTGATTAGTTCAAGCTACTCTTTATGGTTAGTGGCCTTATTAGGAGCTTCATTAGGTTTAATCTTTTGTTTATTGACGATGATAATCAACCAATATTTTATTAACCCGTTATTTTGTGGCTCATCGGTTAACGCCGATATATGTCTGAATTCGGTAAGCGTCTCGGGTAATATAGCTACAATTCTAGTCGCTGTGATCGGAATTTTTACAATGTTACGTCTAGAGCTAGACCAGCCATTGCTAGTATCAATCGTCGTGGCGGCTACTTTGTGGGGCTTGGCTCAATTAACGGATGGATTGTCGGCTATTGAAATAATTGCTTGGAGCGTATCAATCTATGCGCTAGCTTATATATTATTTTCATGGATTGCTCGATACAGGCGGATTCTGTCGGCTTTAGTCGTCATGCTGCTGGTTATTTTTATTGTCCGCGTCGTAGCTAACTTTTAAATGCTATACTAGACGTATGGAACAGACAATTCTTTGGGTTTTATTGGTAGTAGTAATCGCTGGTTTTAGTCTGGCTTTTTATATGTTAAACCAGAGATTAAAGGATCTAAAGAATTCTAGCGCTGTTGAGTTGCTTAAAAGTGATGTCACTGAGCTGGCGCGTGGCATAAATAATCTGCAACAGACAGTTGGCAATAAGCTTGATCAAAACAACACAACGATGCAAAATTCAATGCAAAAGCAGCTCAGTGAGAGTGCTAAATTAGTGGCAGATGTTACTCAAAGACTGGCAAAACTGGACGAAACCAATCGACGCGTGGTTGATGTGGCTGATGAGCTTAAAACGCTTCAGAATGTCCTACAGAACCCTAAACAACGTGGTGTATTTGGTGAATACTATTTAGAGTCGGTTCTTGATAATATTTTGCCTAGCAAAAATTATCAGATGCAATATAAATTTAAAGACGGCGAGATTGTTGATGCAGTTGTTTTTTTGGATAAAGGCCAAATTTTGCCGATTGACAGTAAATTCAGCCTTGAAAACTACAACCGCATGGTGGGTGAGGACAAAAAGCCAGAACGCGAGAAATTATTGGCGCGAGTCCGAACTGACCTAAAAAATCGCATTGACGAGACTAGTAAATATATTCGTCCAAGTGAAAAAACGATGGATTTTGCTTTTATGTTTATTCCTAGCGAATCGCTTTACTACGATTTACTAATTGGCGATGTTGGCACTGGATCAAGTGCGCGTGACTTAATCGAGTATGCCTTTCGCGATAAAAAGGTGATTATTGTTAGTCCGACTAGTTTTATGGCCTATTTACAGACGGTTTTGCAGGGTTTGCGTAGCTTGCAGATCGAAGAACAGGCTAAGGACATCCAAGTTAGGGTTGGACAGTTAGGGCAACATATCGGTAAGTTCGACGAGTTTATGGGTAAGCTTGGCAAATCACTTGGCCAAACTGTCGGTCATTATAACGATGCCCATAAAGAGCTTGGTAAGATTGATAAAGATGTAATAAAGATCGCTGGCACTAATCCTGGTGTTGACTCGCTGCTGCTTGATAAGCCGCAGAGTGATGAATAGATTTACTTCAACTTTTAGCTAATAGCCCCCTCTCACCTCACGGGTCCTGCCGCTCGGTCCGCCCCTGATTCTATTTCGGATTACCGAACGTAGAATCGGGTGCTGCCCCGCCTCACGTCACCCGTCTAAGTCTGCTACTTAAGGCCAGGGCCAAGGAGTCGTATTGTTTGAAATTAGTATTAGACTTTAAGCCTACATCACACTACTACTAAAGACACCCTGGAACCCAAGTCTGACAGGGCGCCGGGGCCCCTGATCAGACCTGGAGCGAAGCAGTACATTTGATAGGCTGTATGGTGGAGGCGGCAAAGAAGAGGAAGCTAAAGGGTGAAATGGGCGGCAGGACCCGTGGGGTGAGATGGGCTATTACAGAAATAAAAATATCCCCGCTTTGGCAGCGGGGATATTTTGATCTAGATATTTCTATCTATTATTTAACGTCGCAACATCCACAACTACAGTCGCAACAACTATCGCTGGAATTAGACTTCAATAAATCTTGTACGAAGAATCCGATAACGCCACCGATAATTGGGGCAATAACGTAAATCGCAATTGGCCATAGATTAAATGACAAACCATTTGCAGCAAGTGCAACGGCTGGATTTAAGAATGATAGGGCGGTATTTGCTTCAGTTAATGAAGTTGATGTTACCCAACCGGCAAACAATAATGCGATTAAGACTGCAAATCCGTATGAGAATGCTGATTTTAGATCAGCTTTCTTGACGCGAACTGCTGCAGCTAAACCTAAGCCAAGGATAATTGCACCGATGAGCTCTGCAAAGAAGAAGGCCCATTCCTTGCCGCTTGTTACGGTTGCGGCGTGGAACAATACTGAAGCTGTGCCTGCTTCTGTGCTGTGTAATAACGTATTTAGTGTCAAATATGCAGCACCTGCTCCTAGTAATTGAGCTATGATGTAGCCTATAGCGTAAACGCTTTTGATCTTTTGTGTTACCCATGCGCCAATTGTTAACGCTGGGTTAACATAGGCACCTGAAGCGCCACCGAGAATCAGAACGATGCCGGCTAATGCAAACGCTACATATAGCGGTTGACCTTGAACTGCGAAAACAGCTGCAACAAGCAGGAATGTTCCGATAAACTCTGAGACTAAAGATTTAACTAGTGATGTTACATCTACCTTACTAATAGTTTTACCTTGTGGTTTAGTAACCGATTCGGTACTGATTGCTTTAACTGTATGTTTAACTTTTGACGATTTATTTTTCGACGAAATGGCGGCTTTAGTGGCCATGTTTTTTCCTCCTTTAAAGTGAAATATGAAAATAGTATATCACAATATTAATGAAACAAACATGAGTGCTATAATAAACCTAATGGGATTATTTATTAAACAAGAAGATGGCCGCAGCGAATTGCAAAAACAAATTGCGATGGAACTGCAAGCTAAAGCTAAAAAACGAACTGAGCTGGCTGATATGCCAGATTTAGTTGACGATTCAGAGTATATTAAAGGCACTAAAAAGACGACTAGTTTGGCCTGGTTGTGGGTTCTGGTGGTTGTTGGATTTGTTGTGATTGCTATTTGGCTGATATCAATTAGTCTGGCGCGTTAAGCGTCATTTGGCGTATAATAATAAGTAATTATGCAAAATATTGATGATACACGCAAAGATCTTTTAGCGCGAATAGCGGTTAGCGATGCGCCGCGTGAGTTATTAAAAGTTCCCGAACTGAAACAGCTTTATGATGTTATTAAAACTTTAGCGCCAGAAGAACGCGGTGCTTATGGCAAGCAGATTAATGAACTAAAACTGTTATTAGAATCAGCTATAACTGAACGTGAATCTAGTCTTGAGGACTTGGCAGTTGAGTCGATTGACATTAGCGCGCCTTGGGATGTTAATGGCCGACCATTGAATTTATTGCCGACCGAACAGGGTACTCAACATCCGTTGACACTGGAACTCGAGAATGTCATCAATATTTTTACACGTATGGGTTTTGAGGCGATTGAGTCGCGTCAAATTGATGATGACGACCACATGTTTGCGACACTTAATTTTCCAGCTAATCATCCAGCCCGTGATGGCTATGATACATTCCGGACGGAAG
Source organism: uncultured bacterium (assembly GCA_903900345.1). Taxonomy (GTDB): domain Bacteria; phylum Patescibacteriota; class Saccharimonadia; order Saccharimonadales; family Saccharimonadaceae; genus UBA1547. The sequence goes on from CAIUMO010000029.1 coordinate 37,413, forward strand.
AGAATTTTATTCCACCAGCTCATACTTCAACGATGCAAAACCGAATCTTGAAGGCTGGTAAATCTAAATTAGAGGCTGGCGGCCAAATTGCGTCGATTAGTTATGGTCGAGTTTTTCGTAATGAAGATATCGATGCCACGCACGAACATACTTTCTACCAATGCGAGGGCATATTTGTCAGTTCGACCGCTACACTTGGTCAGATGTTAGGTACATTGCGTAGTTTCTTCGAGACTTATTATGGACAATCTTTGAAGATCAAAACCCAACCAGCTTATTTTCCGTTTGTTGAACCTGGTCTGGAATTTGCGATTGAAAAACCAGCAGCGCTGGGCGGTAAGCCAGGTGAGTGGTTAGAGATGTTGGGTTGTGGCATGATTCATCCTAATGTCCTTAGTATGGCCGGTATTGATCCACAAAAATATCGCGGTTTTGCTTGGGGTGGTGGTATTGAACGCCTAGTTATGTTGAAGTACGGCATCGAAGATATACGTCATTTTGAATCTGGTAAATTACAATTTTTGAGGAAATTTTATGAGTAAAGAAATTCACAAAAAGACAATATCGTCATTATTCAAAGAAACTTTAAGCGGCAATAAATCCTTTGATGTTCGCTTGGCCGATTGGCAATGTGAAGCTGGCGACATATTAATCTTGGATGAAATCGATGATATTACTAAAGTTCCAACCGGACGATCACTGCGTAAAAAAGTTGGCTATATTTTAAACACTCAGGATAACAATTTCTTCGCCAAGAAAGAGATTGAAAAGTACGGTTTGCAAGTAATATCGTTACTCGAGGAAGATAAATTATGATTATTTCATTAAATTGGTTAAAGAAATTCACAGATATTGATATGCCAGTTGAAGAGTTGGCGACTTTAATTGGCGCTCGTCTGGTTGAGATTGAAAGTATTACTAATCTTGGCGAAAAATACAAAGATGTTTTGGTGGTAAAAGTTGTTAGCGCCGAAAAGTTAGAAGGTTCGGATCATTTAAATGTCACAAAGATTGACGACGGTGGTGTGACTGCAAACCTAGAGCGCGACAAAGACGGTCTGATTCAAGTTGTTTGTGGCGCACCTAATATTAAAGCTGGTCAATTAGTTGCCTGGTTGCCACCAGACTCGATTGTGCCTGAGACTTTTGCTAAAGCCGAGCCGTTTAAGCTTGGTATCCGAAATCTCAGAGGCACGATCAGCAACGGTATGATCGCTAGTAGCCGTGAATTGGCTTTGTCTGACGAACATGAAGGCATTTTGGAACTAGATGGCGACATCAAACCTGGCACTTCGTTCGCTAAGACCTACGAATTGGATGATTACCTGTTAGATATCGAGAACAAATCATTAACGCATCGACCAGACTGTTTTGGAATTGTTGGCTTTGCGCGTGAGGTTGCTGCCATATCGGGTAAGCAGTTTAAAACACCAGATTGGTTGGTGGACTTAACGGCTGATTTCAGCGGTGATCAAACTGCGTCTCAGCTAGACGTGTCAGTCGATGACTCAGAATTATGTTCAAGATATCTGGCGATTGTTATGTCAGACGCTAATGGTAGCAAAAAATCACCTTTGCATATTCAAACTTATTTGTCACGAGTCGGGGTGCGGCCAATTAGTGCTGTCGTCGATGTTACTAATTACTTAATGATGCTGACGGGTCAGCCGCTACATGCTTTCGACTATGACAAGTTAGTTAGTCTAAATGCCGGCAAGGCCGAAATTCATGTTCGGGCTGGTCGTGACAAAGAAAAGTTAGAATTATTAGACGGTCGAACTATTGAATTGACGACTGACGACATCGTGATTGCTTCTGGCGAGACAGCGATTGGATTAGCCGGTGCGATGGGTGGTTTGAATACGGTGATTGATGATAATACCAAGAAAATTATTGTTGAAAGCGCGACCTTCAATCTCTATAAATTACGTTCTACTCAAATGCGTCACGGCATTTTTAGTGAAGCGATTACTAGGTTCACCAAAGGTCAACCAGCTGAATTGTCGGCGCCAGTTTTATCGGCAGCTGTTCATTTGATGAACAAATGGGCTGATGCGCAGACTTTATCAAAAGTTGCCGAAGCTTATCCTGGAAAAAATGATCGACCGACTATTAATATTTCACAAGCCTTAATTAATGATACTCTTGGCGATGATATTGACATGACTAAAATTACTAAGACACTTGGCAATGCTGAATTTGAGATTGAGACTAAAGATACAACGGCAACTATCAAAGTGCCATATTGGCGGGCTGATATTCATATCAATGAGGATATAGTCGAAGAAGTTGGACGATTGAACGGTTTTGACAATATTAATCCAACTTTGCCAGGGCGTAATTTTACGGCTATTATGCCAAGTGACTTTGACGGTTTTCGTAGCAAGGTTCGCAAGATTATGGCTCGGACTGGCGTTAATGAAGTCTTAACCTACAGTTTTGTTCATGGTGACGTTTTGAATAAGGTCGGCCAAAAAGTCGAAAACTCTTATCGAATCGTAAATTCAATTAGTCCAGACTTGCAATACTATCGTCAAACTTTAACGCCGAGTTTGCTTGGACTGATTAATCCAAATATTCGCCAAGGATATGACAATTTTGCCCTATTTGAGATCAATAAAACTCATCGACGACAGGACGGTTTGACTGACGAGAATGTTCCAGTCGAGACTGACATGTTGGCGCTAGTTATCGCCGACAAAAATAAGCCAGCTGGAGCGCCATATTATCAGGCCAGACGAATCTTTGATTATTTATGTGCTTGTTTTGGTTTAGAACTAGATTACCAGACGATTGATGACAAACTTGATGAATCACTAATGGCGCCATTTGAATATCGTCGTAGCGCCAAAGTTGTTGATAAGTCGAACGGTTCATTGATTGGACTGGTCGGTGAATACAAAAGATCGGTTGCTCATAACTTTAAATTGCCAGACAATGCGGCTGGCTTTGAAATTGACATGAAGGCTTTGTTCGAGATCATTAAAACAAAGTCTAATAATTATAAGCCGATTAGTCGCTATCCAAGCTCGGAACGTGATATTTGTTTTCAGGTCTCTAGTGATACAGCTTATGGACAAATCATTGAAGCTTTGAACGACGCGCTTAAAAACGCTCCAGTTGAAACCAGCATTTTACCAATTGATATTTATCAAGCCGAAGCTGGCAAAACCAAAAATATTACAATTCGTGTCAAATTAGTCAGCCATGACCATACTCTAACGAGCGAAGAGGTGACTAACACTATCGAATCGGTCATTAAAGTTGTAGCGACCGCAACTGACGCAACTGTCATCTAAATAATTTAGCCATAAACCATCTATCACAGTTGGAGTGTCTGACGATTATTTGCTATACTGGACTGTAAAGTAATTGTCAGAGGGGGAGTGAATTTTATGGCGACACCAACATCGCAGCGGATTGGTATTTGGATTATTGCAGTTGTATTAACTTTAGGTACATTAGGCTCTTTTTTAGTGATGGCGCTGAGCGTTCAGAATCAATCTAGTGATAAGGCGACGATTCAAAAGGAATATAGCCAATATCAAACAGCTATTGCAGCTCAAACAAAAGAATTATCGGACAAATATTACACAACTTTTAATCAATATGTATATTTGCCGGCAGCTTTTACCGCCGCTGATGTGACTAAACTAACAACAAATGATTTGAAGGTTGGTGATGGTGAAGTGCTAACATCTACGACGGCGTATAATGCCTACTACATAGGTTGGAATCCTAAAGGCGTTGTCTTTGACGGCTCAATTTCAAACGGAGCTTTGAAGGCGCCACTCGCTGGCGGTAACCTGATTGCTGGTTGGAACGAAGGTGTCGTTGGTATGAAAATTGGCGGAGTTCGTGAATTATCGATTCCATCTGACAAAGCTTACGGTGCAACTGGTTCTGGTGACAATATACCTGCTAATACGCCGATTAAATTTGTTGTCATGGTTATTCAAAAGGTGGCTGATGTACCAATTCCGGCTGAACTTTTAAAGTATTATCAATCACAATCAAATGGCTAAAAAATAAAGAAAGAGGGTTAGACAGAATGAGTGATAAAATTCAAGACGTAATTATGATCGGCGCTGGCCCAAGTGCTTTAACGGCGGCTATTTACACGGCGCGTGAAGACATCGACACTATTTTGTACGAAAAAGCGATGGTTGGTGGTATACCGGCTGTTGTTGATATGATTGACAATTATCCTGGTTTTCCTGACGGCATTGAAGGCATGGCGCTGGCCGAGCAAATGGAAAAGCAGGCTAAACGATTCGGCGCCAAGATTGAGTTTGGTGATGTCACAGCAATTCGCACGGAAGGTGATTTGATTGCATTGACAATTGATGGCGCTGAGGTTAAAGCTAAGGCGGTTTTAATTGCAACTGGCAACGCTAACAATAGGTTGGGTGTTCCTGGTGAGGATGAATATTATGGACGTGGCGTACATTTTTGCGCAACCTGCGATGGAGCGTTTTATCGTGGCAAGCGACTTGTCGTTGTTGGTGGCGGTAATTCCGCTGTTCAGGAAGCGATCTATCTAACTCGTTTTGCGACTCATATTGATCTAGTGGTTCGTAGTACGATCAAAGCCAGTGAAGTGCTACAAAACGATTTAAAAAAGTATATTGATGACAATAAAATAACAGTCCACTTGGGTTCGCCAACCGAAGAGATTGTCGCAACTGACGGCCATGTCACAGCAGTTCGTGTTACCAAAGACGGCAAGTCGGTTGATATTGAAACTGATGGCGTCTTTGTCTTTGCTGGCCTGAAACCGAACACCGGCTTTTTAGCTGGTAGCGGAATTGAACTTGATGATCAGGGCTTTATTAAAACCGATCTAAGGTTGCAAACTAATATTCCTGGAATTTTTGCCAGTGGTGATGTTCGTAGCGGCGCAACTATGCAAATTGCTAGCGCAGTTGGTGAGGGTGCGACGGCAGCTAATAGTATAGATGAATATTTGCACGATCTTAAATAACAGACAACATTTGTCCGTGCTATAATATAGATAATTTTACGAAATTAAGGAGATAAAAATGGCAGATTTTAATCAAATTCTTACACCTGGTGACGTTGAGGCCGGTGTAGTTAACGTAGTAGTTGAAATTCCAGCTGGTAGCAGCCACAAAATTGAGTGGAACCGCGAGAAAGCCGTAATGCAGTTGGACCGTGTTGATCCAAAAATCTTTGCCAAGCCAACTAACTATGGTTTTATTCCTCAAACCTTGGACGAAGATGGCGATGAACTAGACGCATTGATCATTACCGACGAACCATTGCCAACCGGCATCTATTTGCAAGCAAAAGTGCTTGGTGTTATGAAATTTGAAGATGACGGTGAAGTTGACGATAAAATTATTGTTGTACCAGCTGATGATCGCAATACCGGTAATGTTATTAATTCATTGTCAGATTTGCCAAAGCAAAAAATTGACCAAATTACTCATCATTTTACTCACTACAAAGACCTAAAAAAGACTAATTCAACTATTGTCAAAGGCTGGGGTGATGAAGTTGAAGCTAAAGCTATCATTTACAAGTCAATTGATCGTTGGAACAGCAAATAACTGAACGTTAAACTTATTTGTGTTTGTTCCGCTGATAAGCTTTGTGGCGAATAATGCTAGCCGCATTGGTTATCATGCCAATTAATCCTAGTTGTTTAAGCTGCGCCTGAAGTTTGCTTCTGGCATGTGTGGTTGTGACTAGGTTTTTCCAGGCTTGCTTGGGTTGGGATAGTTTATTGATTATAACTTCGACGACATCGCCGTTTTGTAGTGGTTTATCGAACGGATGAATTTTACCATTAACGCGGAAGCCGTTAGCGTGTTGACCAATGTCGCTGTGCACTAAATAGGCGAAGTCAAGCGGCAGCGCGCCTTCGGGTAAGTCGTAAATGTCACCTTTGGGCGAGTGTACGAAAATGCGCTTGCCAAACAAGTCGATGTTTAATTGATCTTTAGATATTTGTTCGCCATTTTGTAGTTTTTCGACGACTTCCTGAAGTTGAGTAATCCAACGCATATTAGCTGGCAACTCTGAACTTTTACGTTTTTTAATATAATCTTTCGATGATTTTTGGTCATGATAGTGAAAACTGGCGGCTAATCCACGCTCATCGTAGTCGTGCATTTCGTGAGTTCGGATCTGAAATTCAACAATTTGTTTGTTCGGAGTGATGACTGTCGTGTGTAGGCTTTGATAGCCGTTTGATTTTGGGGTGGCGATATAATCTTTGATTCGGTTAATCATCGGTTTGTACATGCTGTGTAGAATGCCAAGTACTAAATAGCAATCTTCTTTTTTGTCGACAATGACGCGCAGAGCCATCAGGTCATAAATACCATCGATATTACCGTCAGTTTTGACTAGCTTTTTGTGTAAGCTATAGATACCTTTGACGCGGCCGTTAATTTCAGCCTTAATATTTTGTTTTTTAAGTACGGCCTCGACATCAACACGAATTTGCCCAAGTTTACGAGTGCTTTTACCTAATCGTTTTTTCATTATTATCTTGAGCCTTTTGAATTCAGCTGGATCTAGATAGCTAAAGGCTAATTCTTCAATCTGCATTCTAATCTGCCCCATACCTAACCTGTCAGCGATTGGACCAAAGACTTCCAATGATTCGCGAGCGATTTTTACTTGTTTGTCGTGTGGCAAATGTTGTAAGGTCGATAAGTTATGCAGGCGATCAGCTAGTTTGATAATGATAACCCGAATATCTTGACCGACGGCAATCAATAATTTAGATAGGTTATCTTTGGTTTTAGGCAGATAATTAGACAAATCTTGCATGCCAGAACGGGCTTTGGCGAACTTTGTAACGCCATCCACCAATTGTGCGACGTCGTGACCGAATAAACTTTCAATCTTATCTAATGTTACATTTGTATCCTCGACCGTGTCGTGCAAGACTCCGGCTATCACACTGTCCAGATCCATACCCCAATTCATCAAAGTGTCAGCAACGGTCAGTGGGTGGGTGATGTAAGGTTCACCACTGGCTCGTTTTTGGCCGGCGTGAGCAGTGATTGCCAGATTAATTGCTAGTTCAAGCTCAAGAATCTGATGCATATCATAATATGATTTGGCATGATCGATTAATTCGGACTTTTGCATATATCTATCATATACGTTATTTAAAGGATTGCATAATCCATCATATAACGCTTATACTTTATAGTATGAAGATATTTCTCGGTAGCGATCATCAGGGCTTCCATTTAAAGGAAAAAATATTTGCTTATCTGGTCAAACATGGCTATGAAGTTGAGGACGTAGGCGGAAGAACACTTGAACCAAGTGATGACTTTCCGGAGTTTGCCCAAGCGGCCGCTTTGCAGATTATAGGCAGCACCGATCAAGACCCTCGTGGAATTTTAATTTGCGGTGGTGGTCAAGGTATGGCGATAGCAGCTAATCGCTTTCGTGGTATTCGGGCTAGCGTTATTTGGGACGCCTATGAGGCAAAGATGACGCGCAATGATAATGATAGTAATATGCTTTGTTTGCCAGCGCGAATACTTGAAAATGACGATAGTGCATGGGAAGGCATTCTTGAAACCTGGTTAAATACACCATTCGCTGATGCGGTTCGTTTTAGACGTCGCAACGCGCAGATTGACGAGGTGTAAATGAGCGGTGTTATTGCTCCTAGTATAACCGTTGAAACAGAGGACCAATATAGGTCTTCTATCGACAGACTAAAGCCGTTTACGCAAAGGGTTCATGTCGACGTTAGCGATGGTGAGTTTGCGCCAGTTTTCATGGTAGAACCATCAAAATTGTGGTGGCCCAAAGAATGGACGGTTGATATTCACGCTATGGTCTCGCATCCAATTGATTACGTTGACCAATTAATTGCTTTGAAACCTAATTTAATAACTTTCCATGCCGAAACTGGTATTAATTTAGTACCAATATTCGATAAAATTAAAAAAGCCGGCATCAAAGCTGGTATTGCTTTGTTAAAGCCAACGGTACCGTCTACGATTGCTAATGAGATTAAAGCGGCTGACCATGTATTGGTTTTTTCGGGTGATTTAGGTCATTATGGTGGTACCGCTAGTCTGATGCAACTTGAGAAAATTCGATTGATAAAGGCTATCAATCCTAGTGTTGAAATTGGTTGGGACGGTGGTATAAGTGTCGATAACGCCTTTACTTTAGCTCAAGGTGGCGTCAATGTTTTTAATATCGGTGGAGCGTTAGCTAACACCGATGATCCAGCTAGTGTTTATGATACACTTGTAAGAGAAATTAACAAACAAGGGGTTATTTAGTCATGGTGGGTGATAAATTAACATTATCTCAGTTACAGCACAAGGCCAACGACTTGCGCCAAGATGTTATTCGTATGTTAGAAGCCGCTGGCAGCGGACATACCGCTGGTGCGTTAGGCATGGCTGATATATTGGCAGCGCTATATTTTAATATTTTGAATATTGATCCCAAAAATCCCGATTGGTCTGAACGCGACATCTTTTTCCTTAGTAATGGGCATACGGTGCCGATTCAATATGCGGCTATGGCTGAAGCTGGGTTTTTTGATAAATCAGAACTGATGACGTTGCGCAAATTAGGTAGCCGTTTGCAAGGTCACCCTGAACGAACAATGTTGCCTGGACTTGAAACTACCAGCGGTCCACTGGGTAGTGGATTATCGCAGGCCGCCGGAGCTGCCTATGCTTTTCAATATTTAGATAATCAAAAACATCGTTTTGTTTACACAATTATGGGCGATGGCGAACTGGACGAAGGCAATGTCTGGGAAGCGGCTATGTTTGCTGGTAAATACAAATTATCGCAACTGATTGCTTTTGTTGATCGTAATAATATTCAAATTGACGGTAATACCGAAGACGTTATGCCGCTGGAAAATTTGCGCGGTAAATGGGAATCATTTGGCTGGTACGTGATGGATATCGACGGCAATAATATCGAAAGTATTATCGATGCTGTTAATACTGCCAAAGCTATCACCAACCGACCTTGTATGATTATTGCTCACACCGTTCCTGGCAAAGGCGTTGACTTTATTGAATATGATTACAAATGGCATGGTGTACCGCCAAACGCTGATCAGGCCAAATCTGCAATCGAAAAATTGCAAGCCAACGACGACCAAATTACCTCAGGAGAATTTTAATTATGAGCGATTATCTGATTAACCCAAATGTCTTAAATGATGATGTTGCCCAAGATACAATTCGGGGTGGTTTTGGCCGCGGCTTAAAGGTCGCCGGTGAAGCTAACGACAATGTTGTAGCACTGTGCGCTGATTTAACTGAAAGTGTTCAGGTCCATATTTTTCGTGAAGCTTTTCCTGATAGATTTATCCAAACTGGCATCGCTGAACAAAATTTGGTTGCTGTAGCTAGTGGTCTAGCGCTGGCTGGTAAAATTCCATTTGCTGCTAGCTATGCGGCTTTTAACCCAGGACGCAACTGGGAACAAATCAAAACAACAGTCGCAATTAATGATCAACCGGTTAAAATTGTTGGTGGACATGCTGGTATTGGTGTTGGTCCTGATGGTGCAACTCACCAAATGTTAGAGGATATCGCAATTATGCGCGTACTACCCAATATGGTGGTTGTTGTGCCTGGTGACGCCATTGAAGCCGAAAAGGCAACGCGGGCAATTGCCGAAAATGGCAAACCAAGCTACATTCGTTTGGCCCGTGTTAAAACACCAATTATTAGTACTGATCAGTCGCCATTTGAAATCGGCAAAGCTTATATTTTGCGCGAGGGCAGTGATGTCAGTTTGATGGGTACGGGTGTTATGACTTATCAATTACTAGTCGCCGCCAAGATTTTAGCTGAACAGGGGATTAATGCTGAAGTAGTCCATGTTCCTACTATTAAACCACTTGATAATGATACGATTGTGGCCAGTGCTAAGCGTACTGGGCGAGTCGTAACGGCCGAAGAAGCTCAAATTACGGGTGGATTTGGTGGTGCAGTGGCTGAGCTGCTTAGTGAAAAATTACCAACGCCTTTAATACGCATTGGCATCCAGGACCGCTTTGGTGAAAGTGGTGAACCAGCTGAATTATTTGATCATTTTGGTTTAACTGGCGTTCATATTGCCAAAAAGGTCGCTGATTTTATAAATACATCAGCGCAGTATCATCGAGAATATTAGGAGAAAATCACATGGGACTAACAATGGAACAAATTCGGCTAAATACTGATCGTGCCAGGCGATTAATGCACCGTAGTCGTGAACAGCGCTTTTCGGTTGGGGCGTTTAATATGGATAATCAGGACGTTTTGATCGCAATATCAAGGGCTGCTCAAAAGCTGAATTCACCAGTGCTAGTCGAGGTTACTCATGATGAGGTGACGGCGATCGGTATTCAAAATGTTCGCGATTTAGTTGATAATTGCAAACGAGAATACGGCATTGAAATGTATATTAATCTGGATCATGGTCGTTCCGTCGAAGTATCCAAGGCCGCAATTGATGCTGGTTTTGAATTTGTTCACATTGACGTTAGTCAGGCTAATCATGATGCGTCCGATGAAGAAATTATTCGTCAAACCCGCGAAGTAGTTGAGTATGCCAAAATTACTGGCGCACTAGTCGAGGGCGAGCCACATTATTTTGGTGGTAGCAGTAATCTGCATACTGAGGATATTGATTATGAAGAAATTAAAAAGACATTTACGACGCCTGAAGGTGCCAAAGCTTTTATTGAAGCAGCCGGCGTTGACATTTTTGCAGTTGCGATTGGTAATTTGCATGGCAAGTATCCAGTGCCAAAAGTTTTGGATATCGAACTACTAAAACGAATTCGTGAATACATTAACCCTGATTCGTTAATTAGTTTACATGGCGGCAGTGATACACCAGCTCATTATTTTGTTGAAGCAGCGCAAAACGGTGTTAGTAAAGTAAATATCAACAGTGATTTGCGCTATGCGTATCGAACTAATCTTGAAAAAGTTTTGGCCGAAAATCCCGACCAATATGCTGTCGTCAAATTGATGGAACCTGTCCGTCAAGCTGTCCAGGCTGTCGTTGAAGAAAAAATCGCCGCCCTTGGATCAGCCGGCAAAGCTGAACTGTAGAATTGGTTAATTAAATTCGTTTTGATTCAATCGCATTCAGCAATGATGCGTATGAGGCTTTGAATTTGTCGACACCTTCATTTTCAAGGGTGCGTGATACGTCGTCCATATCGACACCAACTGATTTAATAGCGGCCAAAGTTTTGTGGGCGTTTTCGATATCAACCATAGTGACTGATTTTACATTAGCAGGTAAGTGGTCGATAATGCGTCCAATTGTGTCTTCGGGCAACGTATTAACAGATAATGGTGTTAGCAAATTACTGACGTACAGCAAGTCGTCATAGGCTGGGTTTTTGGTTGAAGTTGATGCCCACAATAATCGTTGGACTGATGGTCCGTGGCTGTCGATGACAGCTTCTTTACCCAGGCGGTCTAGGAATATATCATAGGCGACGACGGCTTGAGCAATAGCGGCTTTACCGCGTAGGGCTAATGCCTCGTCAGTGCCGATGGCTTCCAAGCGTTTGTCGGTTTCGCTATCAACACGGCTGATGAAAAATGATGCTACGCTGCGCGCACGGTTGTTTGATCCTGTCATATGAGTGTCTTTGAAGGCCGTAATAACGTCTTGGTATCGGTCCAGACTGAATATTAATGTGACATTAACATTAATGCCACTGCCCAACAGTTCGCGGATTGCTGGTACGCCAGCCGCAGTTGCGGGTACTTTAATCAATAAGTTTGGCAAATTTAACTCGGCCCATAACTTTTTAGCCTGAGCGATTGTAGCGTCGGTATCGTCAGCCAAATTTGGTGAAACTTCAAGTGATACATAGCCGTCTTCGCCATTTGATTCGTGCCAAATCGGCTCTAATAACTTGGCAGCTGAACGGATATCTTCGATGGCTAGTTTAAAGAATATTTCTTCGTTTGACAGGCCTTCGCTGACATATTGTTTGATTTTTTCATCATAGGCGTCGCTGCCTTTGATGGCATTTTCCAAGATTGTTGGATTAGATGTTAATCCTCGAACGCCTTTATCAATAAATTGTTGCAATCGTCCTGATTCGACTAATTCCCTGGACAGGTTGTCGATCCATGGGCTTTGCTGAAAACTTGTGTGTAGTTTGTGAAGATTTGTCATTTGTATTAATTATAGCAAATGAGCTATTATAATGTATATGGTTAGAATTTGTTCACTCGGGGCGGCTTCTCAAGACGTATTTATGTCGGGCAAAAACATCAAATCGCATTTGGATGCGATTGAACATGATTACGTTGAATCTTTTAAACTAGGCGCCAAAATCGAGGCTGATCACATTAGCTTTGCAACAGGCGGTGGTGCAACTAATGCGGCTGTAACTTTTGCTAGACAAGGCATCGAGAGTAGTTTTATCGGCAAGTTAGGCCGCGATATTCCGGCCGAAGGCGTGATTGCCGAACTTGATCGCGATAACGTTGACAGTCACCAAGTGATTTACGACGAAGTTCACGGCACTCAATACTCAACCGTTTTGCTGACCGAAAGTGGCGAACGAACAATTTTAATTTATCGTGGCGTTGCTAATACGCATCGTCCGCAGGATTATGAATCGATTGATTTTACGCAATATGATTGGTTGTATATATCATCGTTTGGTGGCGCGGTTGATGCATTAGATTTGATATTTCATAAGGCCTTGGCGTCAGGTGTAAAAATTGCTTTTAATCCAGGTGATTCTGAGTTGGATCAAATGGACAAGCTAAAGCCGCTTCTAGAAGATATTGATATTTTGATCGTCAACAAGGAAGAAGCGCAGCTGATAGTTGACGGTAGTGATTTAGAGGAATTAACTCGACATTTACTCCATATCGTACGACTAGCGATTGTTAGTGACGGTCCAAATGGCGTCATGGCGAGCGACGGCAAGACAATTGTTCGTGCCGGTATGTATGAAGATGTGAAGGTTATTGATCGAACTGGCGCCGGTGATGCCTTTGGGTCAGGTTTTTTGAGTCAATGGTCGCAAGGTCGGTCATTAAAAGACTCAATAGTTTTTGCTAGTGCTAACTCGACGTCAGTTGTGACTAAAATCGGAGCTAAAAGTGGTATTTTGCACAAAGGCGCGACTTTACATGCCATGCCTTTAAGTGAGAAAGATTTTTAGATTATAAAATATGGCTCAATATTTACAATCAGTTTTAGGCTTGCCAGAACCAATCTTTAGTCATGGTTTATCTAGACTTGAAAAGGCAACTGGCAATAGCGGTATTGATATTAGGCTGATTGCTGATATTACTGAGAAGGCTCATGTGATTATGCGCCGCTTAGGTCTCGATACTTGCGATACGACTGGTCATGAACTATTTTTTTCGTTAAATTCAGCCATTAGAAGAGGTGATGGTGAATCTTTATTGGGTGACTCCGATTATGTTTTATTGCTTGTTGATGGACAAATAATCTCGTTTAATCTGATTGATGCTATTGAGAACGCTCATCACGAAATGCCGCTTGGCAAGAATATAATCAATCACGGTCAACGTAGCTTGCGTGGTGAATTGGTCGGACGTTATATCGATCACGCCAGAACCGACGAAGTTACAGCGAGGGAGATTGCCGGTCATATTGGGCTTCTACCTGATAGTGACGCGTGCTATACTGGTCGTAAACATAAGCATAATCAAGCTATAAATATCGAAAAGGAATCAATCAAGTGAAGTATCAAATCTGTGTATCTGGCGCGGCCTCTGGCGTAACTGTCCAAGCCTCACATCAATTAGCTTACGACCTAGGCAAGGCGATTGCTCAATCTGGCGCTACTCTGACAACTGGTGCCACGATCGGTTTACCTTGGTATGCTGCTCAAGGAGCCTTTAGTGTCAAAGATCGTCGTGGTGTTTCAGTCGGTTTTTCACCAGCCAGTTCTTTTCGTGAACACGTCACGGTTTATCGATTACCAACTGTCGAATTTGATTACATTAATTTTACCGGCATGGCTTACGTCGGCCGCAATATCCATTTAGTGCGCAGCAGTGATGCCCTTATTACGGTCGGTGGCCGTATGGGCAGTTTGCATGAATTTGCTACGGCAATCGAAAGCCAAAAGATAGTTGGCGTTTTGCTCGGTAGTGGCGGTCTGGCTGATTATGTTCCAACTCTTTTGAAAAATATCGAAGCACCAGGCGCTAAAGACGTTATTTATGACACTAATCCAGCGCGATTAGTCGAAAAAGTCATCAAAGTACTTGATGCTAAATATTTAGATTTTAATCATAATCTACCAGTTGGCAATGTTGCCAATCACGGTACTATTAACGGTTAAACTGTTAGCCGTCATAAATATAGTTATTATTGCTATAATAACTAAGTGGATAAATTTGTACTCAAAAGTGATTATCAGCCAACTGGCGATCAGCCGAGTGCTATCAAGCAACTAATTGATGGCCTGGATAATGGCGTCCACGAACAGACGCTGCTTGGCGTTACTGGTTCAGGTAAGACTTTTACGATGGCGAACGTTATCGCTAATCGCAATGTGCCGACATTAGTTTTGGCTCACAATAAAACTTTGGCGGCCCAACTTTACAGTGAATTTAAATCATTTTTTCCAGATAACGAAGTTCATTATTTCGTTAGTTATTTCGATTATTATCAACCTGAAGCTTATATGGCTAGTAGTGATACTTATATTGAAAAGGACAGCAAAATTAATGACGAGATTGATCGGCTGCGTCATGCTGCTACCTCGGCGTTATTGACTCGACGTGACACAATCATCGTTGCTAGTGTTAGCTGTATTTATGGTATCGGTTCGCCCGAAGATTATGCCGGCATGGCTATCTTGATTAAACGCGGCGAAAAACGTCAACAAGATAAATTCGTACGCTTACTAACTGATATTCAATATCATCGCAACGACATCGATTTTCATCGCGGAACATTCCGTGTTCGTGGTGACATAGTTGATGTTTTTCCGGCCGGCAGTGATGTAGCTTATCGGGTGGAGTTTTTTGGTGATGAAGTCGAGCGCTTAACACGCGTTGATCCATTAACTGGCGAAATATTGGCCGAACCAACTGAGGTGAAAATCTTTCCAAGTAGCCATTACGTTACACCCAAGGAAAAAACCCAGCAGGCAATAGAAGGCATTAAAAAAGAGTTTGCTAGTCGTCTGGAGTACTTTGAAAAGCACGATAAATTACTTGAAGCACAGCGCCTATCGCAACGCACCAAATATGACATTGAAATGTTGGAAGAAACCGGCTTCGTCAAAGGCATCGAAAATTACAGTCGCTATTTAACCAATCGTGAACCAGGCGAACAGCCAGCGACATTAATGGATTACTTTGCTGATGACTTTTTGTTGTTAATTGATGAAAGCCATATGACATTACCGCAGGTCCGTGGCATGTATAACGGCGACCGCGCGCGCAAAGAAGTACTGGTGGAATATGGTTTCCGTTTGCCGTCAGCCCTTGATAACCGACCACTGACATTTGAGGAGTTTAATCGTCATATCAATCAAGCAATTTACGTATCAGCTACCCCAAGTGAATATGAATTGTCGCACAGTCCTAAACCAGCTGAACAGATTATTCGCCCAACTGGACTAATCGAGCCCGAAATTATTATTCGTCCAACCAAAAACCAAATTGATGATTTGATTACTGAAATTCGCGACCGTGTTGCCAAACATCAGCGCGTTTTAGTAACAACGCTGACTAAACGCATGGCCGAAGATTTGTCGACATATTTGCAAGAAATGGATATCAAAACTGCCTATATCCACAGCGATGTTGATACGTTAGAACGTGGCGATATTCTAAATGACTTACGCAATGGTGTTTATGATGTCTTGGTTGGCATTAATCTGTTACGTGAAGGCTTAGATTTACCAGAAGTTAGCATGGTAGCGATTATGGATGCTGATAAAGAGGGTTTTTTGCGTAGCAGCGGTGCTTTGATCCAGACCAGCGGACGTGCCGCTCGACATATCGATGGCAAAGTCTTTATGTACGCCGATCGAATGACTGATTCAATGAAGAGGGCGATTGACGAGATGAATCGTCGTCGTGATGTTCAAATTGCCTACAATAAACAGCACAATATTACACCTGAAAGCATCGCCCGTGAAGTTGGCGTCGGTCTGCGCGCCTTGATTCCTAAAAAAGCTGACGAATCACACAAATTAAACCTAAAAAAGATTCCGAAGGACGAATATCCAGGCTTAATTCGCGAGTTAACTGGTCAAATGGATATGGCCAGTGCTAATTTGGAATTTGAAAAAGCCGCCGAATTACGCGACATGATTGCGGATATCAATAACAAATTATAGGTATTCCTAATCCTGGTTTTATACTACTGTAACTCCATCTCACCTCACGGGTCCTGCCGCTCGGTCCGCCCCGCCTCGCGTCACCCGTCTAAGTCTGCTACTTAAGGCTAGGGCCAAAGAGTCGTATTGTTTTTAAGATAATTTAAATACGTTCAACACCACTTGGTTCAGTGCAGATGGATGCGTAGCGGTAGCGGAGGCCAAGCGCCACGTGCTGACCACTTCGTGGTCACACGTAGAGTGGCCATCTGCCTGGACTAAGTGGTGGTGAACGG